>JBBQRC010000090.1:0-10848 GCA_038215215.1 Pirellulales bacterium | reverse complement strand
ACGCTGCGCGACGTGTCTCGGCAATTTCGGCAGCAGATGCTCGGGGACGCGTGCGAGGATTCTCAATTGCCGCTGCTGTTCAAGTACTTGGATTGCCAACGCGTTTTGAGCGTGCAGGTCCACCCCAACGACGAATTTGCTCAAGCCATGCCGCAGCCCGATTTGGGCAAAACGGAAGCTTGGTACATCGTGGAAGCGGAACCGGGGGCAGTGCTTTACGCCGGACTGTTGAGTGGCGTCGAAAAGCGGGATCTGATTATTGCAATGGATCGAGGGGAAGTGGAAGCTTGCCTGCACAAGATCGAACCGCAGGCGGGGGATTGCGTGTTCATTCCTGCCGGCACCGTCCACGCGTTAGGGGCTGGCCTACTGGTGGCCGAAATTCAACAAACGTCCAACACGACGTTCCGTTTGTTTGATTGGAACCGAGTCGATGTCAATGGGAAACCTCGCGCATTGCACGTCGAGCAAGCGCTGGAAGTGATCGATTTTGCGGGAGGACCACGTCCACTGCAAATCGCCCAGCCCACGTCTCAGCCCACAAGGCAGCGGTTGGTCGCCTGCGAAAAATTCATCCTCGACCGTATTTCGGGTCCGACTATTTCAACCATTGGCGGCGATGCCAAGTTCCATTTATTGACTGCACCTCACGGTGGCGTCTGCCTGACGACAGCGGACGAAGTTGTCGAACTGGAGGTAGGGCAATCGCTATTTGTACCGGCTTGCCTGCCGGCCGTACGTATCTCCATGGCACCCGACGCCATTTTGCTGGACATGTTTCTCCCCTAAGCGGTCCAATCGTCAAGTTCGTCATGAACACCATTGTGGATGGTACACGAACGATTTTTGCATCCATCGCGCAATTCTGAAGCAATCACAAACGAGCAGGTGCCGATGATAGCATTGGCAGGCCGCTGACGGCGGACATTTCGGGCTAGCGACGCGGACCGGGTAAAACCTACGATAGCCACAGGGTTTGCTTGGTACTGGTTGTTGCGGTACCGGGCGGCGGACTTAAAGCACGGGCAGGATGCCCAGGGAAGGATCCTCAATGTCAAGGAAATTCGCTAGTTTGTTCCTGTTGCTTGCACTTTCCGGCTGTGCGAGTCGGCCAGGATGGGGCTTCCCGTGGGGGCAAGGTACAACCGATCGTCAGAAGTCCCGAGCAGTGGTTCACGATCCTTACACGCTCAATGATATTGGACCCGAAGTGTCGGGCGGACGCCCGCGCGACTTCAACGACCCACAGGCAGAGGCCAAGCGGGCGCACGTGACGGACCAATTCCCTCAAGGCTGGTCGTTCGCTCCGCCACGGTGAGTGCGTAGCCCCGCAGGTCATGTTTTCTTTGACTGCAAATACGACTTGGCTGGGTCCACGGTATAACGTGTCGCGATGGCGCGCCGACCTAGCAACATGCGAAACCCCATTTGGTCGCGATTAGTCAAAGTGACTTCAATTGGCCACGCATAGTCTCCGAGGGCGACGTGAGTACGAATTACGGGGCGCAATTCTTCGTGCCCCGATGAGGACCGAATGACGCGATGTTCCAGCAATTCTGCTGACGCGCGCACTGTGCCGACGACTGAGTCTTGCAGCGGGTGGATATCGAAGTGCACCATGTGGCGGCCTTCTTCTTCGACTACTTCAACGTTGAACGCATGCAGGCAGCTTGAGCGCGCTCCGGTGTCAACCTTCACTTTGACTCTGGGAACTCCTAAATCAGGCAACTGAATCCATTCACGCCAGCCAACCACCCCTTTGTAGCGACGCGTGCGTTTTACTTTAGAAGCTTTAGTCAAACTAGCACGTTTCGTTTTGCGGAGTGGCTGCGCGCTTTCGGGAGGGGGCGAGGAGTCTGTGGATTCGGTGGGATCAGTGGGCACGTTGTTACATTCCAATTCAATCGCAGGTTGGAAAATCAAGCGAGCGAGTTGCCAAGCTCCAGCAGGTAGTCAAACGTGAACAAGCCAGAATCGTGACCGTCAGAGAAGCTAATATTGTAGGCATAGTTACCAACCGGACGCATGTGCTCAATCGTTAACGGACGAGCTTCTTGGGCCGAGAGGACGGGCAGCAAGGTGCCCTTCAGTCCGCTGGCGGAAGCCAATTTGGCTGGGTCGGCAGATTTCTTCTCGCGACAGGAAGCACACGGACAGGCCTGCCTCAATTCTCCCGCCGCATACACGCGCGAACTGCCATCACTCCAGCCAATGACAAGCGAGTTGGGTGGTCGACGTTGCAATGAGGTAGGCTGAAGCGAGTGCACTAGTGAGTCCTTAGATTAAAAACCTTGATTGAAATTTGGAGTTGGTGATCCAAAGAGCACCGTTTTCGACACGCGACAAGCTGGACAACAGACAAGCTCGACCAACAGCGCATTGTAGTTGATCGAGCCCGTTCCAAGATCGCGGATGGCGGATTCACGGATGGCGGATTCACTGCGTGTCATGGGTGTTGCCATGGAGGGTCGCTACGAAACTGCGCTCACCTCCATGATTGCGATGCTCGCACAAATAGATCCCTTGCCAGGTCCCGAGAGCCAATTCACCATCTGAGATGGGAATACTGACCGACGCACCCAGTAGTGAAGCCTTGACATGGGCGGGCATATCATCGGGGCCTTCCAGCGTGTGCACCAGCGGTAATCCGCGCTCAGGAGCCAAGTGGTTAAATACAGTTTCCATATCGGTTCTTACATCGGGATCTGCATTTTCATTAATCGTCAAGCTGGCCGAAGTATGTTGGATGAACAGTTGCATGAGGCCAACTCGGAGCTGCGAGATCTCCGGCAACTGTGCCATGACCTCAGCAGTAATCAAATGAAATCCACGGCGTTTCGCACGTAGTGAAAACTGCTTCTGCACCCACATATTTTTCGCGCACCAAAGTTAGAGTTGTTGACCTTGTTCAGCCTATGGCATTGTCTCAAAACAAGTTACCGCACTCGCTCAATCGCCATTGCCCTGCATAAACGGAATTGCGGGGAGCGGGCAGGGTGGGGGAAATCAAAAGGGTCACTTATTGTGGGACGAAGCCTCTGCCAAAGTCTATCCGGTTGACGCCGTCGCGTGTAGCTTCACGCAGCGTTCAAAAGCGGTCGAAAGTCGTCACCAAAGTGTCTAGCCCGATGCTATTTAAGGGCAACTTCTCGCTGCTTAGAAAAAAATTTTCCTTCTGCGTAAATGGGGGTTAGGCGCTCCAATCAAAGCGACCAGTCAACTCGGTGGTTGTGCAGCCAAGTAGAGCATTTTATGGCGGCTAAACGCCACGCTCTTGCGGATGGTGGTTTATTGGCCATTGACGGCTTTCTAAGGTTGCATGAACTCCTTTTCAACCACGAGTTTCCTATAGCGCACCCATGGCACCGAAAAGTTTCGCTAACAGGTCTACGCGCTACGAGTGGTTGTTAGCGCTCGCCGCCCCGACGTGATCGATCCCATAAGCTCTTGTGTTTGCAAGAAAAAGCTTGACTTTGTGAAGCAGAAGTTAATAATCTCAACGTATTCAAGAACGGCAGGCCCAAACTGCTTTTGACTTTATTTGAACCTTCACGCGGTCATAGTGCCGCAAGTAATATACGGTTTCATATCCTTTGAGGTGAGTAAATGATCGACGTTTGCAAGAATGTGTTTGAGGCGATCCTGAAGTATGGGCACGACGAGGATTTCGATCCCGAAGTGAACGCCCACTTCCTTCCTACTGACGCGCCTGCTGGTTCGGCTGAGAAGATTGAGATTTTGCGTCGCCGTGTCGAGCGTGGCCAGCCTCTTTGGCACCGCGATGACCGCGTAGATTACGCAGGCCTGACAGGTGTGATTCGCCCTCGCGAGTAAGCCCCAGGCCTGAGCTTTCGAATTAATGTTACAATCAGACGCCCGCTTTCCTACGAGACAGCGGGCGTTTTTGCGTTTTCTGTCCGAGCGACACTTGCTCCCCGACCTGTTGCGTCGCAGCTTTGAACTCACCGTCCCGCGGCCGCAAAACACATCGACCACCATTCACAGCGATCAATTCAGAGACTTCAGGATCACCATGAGCGATAAAGTTACAAAATACAACCAAGCTGAAAAACTCAAAGACGAAGGTAAACTGGACGAAGCCGCAGGGTTACTCGTCGAACTGCTGGAAGAGGATCCGAGCCACGTACTGACGCATTTGACATTAGGACGGATCTACACGTTGCAGGGGAAATTCGATGAAGCGGTCTTTCATGGCTTAAAGGCCTGCGAGTTGGAACCCAACGAAGCCTTCAACTTTACCGCGATGAGCGTCACTTACCAACGCGTCTTCGCAGGCACCCAGGAACGCAAGTACATTCAATTGGCTGAGGATGCGATGGCGCACGCGCATCGCTTGCAAGGAAATTGAACGTGTCTGCCGGTAGTCGCATTCGATGTACTTGAACTGTTTAGCTCAATTCCAAGGTAGCGGAACTCGTCAAGAGTTTCGTTACCCAGCTCCAATTTAGGGTTTTTCGGTAATTGGGCAGGTGCAAACCAAGCGTCGGCAACCGGGGCAACCCGTGCCATATTTGTCTTGGATGGCTTGGCCGAGATCAATACCAGCCACGTTGGCGATAGTGGTCAACCAAGCGATAACGTCCGCAAATTCTTCGCTCTTCTCTTGCTGCGTTCCTTGCCGCAGTGCCGTCGCCAATTCGCCAATCTCTTCCATTAGCCACATGAAAGTGCCGTCAATGCCGCGTTGTAAATCCTTCTCCAAATACATGTCGCGAATTTTAGCTTGGAAATCGGTTAGCGACACGTCCGCGGGCTTAGAACTCATGTCATTCCATTCGATCAAACGGTTGAATTAATAACGGCGAATGTAAATTCGTATTCTAACATCAAATTATTGTGGCTACAGGCGTCCGCGACTAACGCGCTTGGTCTGCTCGCATTGTTCGATTGAGCTGGTTAAGGGTAGTTGCTCTTGTCTGCAAGTGCCGCGATAGTTGAGGTTTTTCGTTGCTAACTTTGCCAAAGATGCGTCCATGAAGATTCAGTGTCAAGAGTATCAATTGCAGCTGCGCGATCCCTTTACGATCGCCCGGGGCACAACCACCGTGCAACCGACTTTAATTGTGCGCGTCGACTACGATGGGCTGGTCGGCTACGGAGAGGCGACGACCAGTGATTATTACGGCATTACTTTTGCAGCCATGAATGAGGCGTTGCAAGCGGTGCGCGGTAAGCTTGAGGGGGTTCGTTTGGAGAATCCTGCAGAACTGTGGCGGGAGCTGGACCCGCTGTTGGCAGGCAATCGATTTGCACAGTGCGCGCTCGACTGCGCAATTTGGGATATCTTCGCGCAAATGCATCAGTTGCCGCTGTGGAAACTGTGGGGGTTGCATGCAGACGAGGCTTATCCACCCACCTGTTATACCATCGGGCTGGATAGCCCTGAGACCATGGTGCGCAAAATGCGCGCCATGCCAGACTGGCCGGTCTACAAGATTAAGCTCGACGCAACCGGTGGGCTCGACCTGGTTCGTCGCCTGCGACAAGAAACAGCAGCCACTTTTCGTGTTGATGCGAACTGCTCTTGGCCCGCGGAGCGAGTTCTCGACTGGGCGGCTGAGCTAGCGCAGCTGAATGTTGAACTCATTGAGCAACCGTTGGCTGCCCAGTGTTATGCAGATATGCAACAATTGAAGGGACGTTCACCGATCCCGCTGATGGCTGATGAAAGCTGTCAAGTTGAGGAGGATGTCAATCGTTGCGTTGACTCGTTTGACGCGATTAACATCAAGCTGGTCAAATGTGGGGGGCTTACCCCCGCTCGGCGCATGATCGCTCGCGCGCGTCAAAACGGCCTAAAAGTGATGGTGGGGTGCATGACCGAGTCCAGTATCGGGATTGCGCCGGGCGTCCACCTCCTACCACTGCTCGATTTCGCCGATCTGGACGGTGCCTTACTGTTAGCAGACGATATTGCGACGGGCATCGATTGGCAGACGGGCAAGTGTGAATTACCCACCAGCCCCGGGTTAGGCATCCGCTTAAAGGCCGACTGGTCAGGAGTGTAAAGCGGAGTGGGCCACAATTGGTCTCTTGAGATTCCAATATTTGAAGCGCCAGGTAGAATTAGTCAGAGTGTAAGATGCGAATTGCGTCCTACATGCTCGACTTTGGAGCCGCTTTGTGACGCAGTCGAATGTATATCCTGACGAAAATGCGGGTGACAATCCACTCGAAATTGCCGTTGAACTCGCACTGGCCGAATACATGATCAAGTGCGATTCGGGGGTGGCACCCAATCGCGAGCAATTTCTGGCTCAACATGCCTCGATGCGCGAGCACCTGAGCGAATTATTGGCTGCGGCGGACTGGATTGAACAAATGGCCGGCCCAACACTGGCCGATTCAAAGGCCAACATTGAAGTGGATAGGGCGGCGGAAGATCCAAGCATTGACGAGACATTACCCGTCGCCAATCCTGCCTGGCGACCAGTAGTCAGCGATCAGGCTGAGGCGACCGAGGTTACGCTCCCAGTCAGTCTCAGTGACAACCGCGATTTTTCTGTAGGAGAAGTTGGCGGGCATGGTGCAGGCAAGAGGAAGACCAACCTACGTAGCGCGGCGGAACTGTCGCAACCCATTTTGCCCTGTCGGTTTGGGGATTATGTGCTCGAACGCGTGCTCGGACGCGGCGGCATGGGAGTGGTCTATTTTGGCCGGCAAATCCATTTGGATCGCCCAGTCGCGATTAAAATGATTCGCTCCGGTGCATTGGCTAGTCAAGAGGAAGTACAGCGATTCTACGCCGAGGCGCGGAGCGCCGCGAAACTGGATCATCCGAATATCGTTACTGTCTATCAATGTGGCGAACAGGACGGACATCATTACTTCTCGATGGACTTCGTCCCCGGCAATGACCTGTCGCACTTGGTCGAGAAGGGGCCAGTGGACGGCAAGCTGGCGGCTCGATATGTGCGTGATGTGGCTCGCGCTATTCAATATGCCCATGATCGCGGGATTTTGCATCGTGACTTAAAGCCCGCCAACGTGCTGATCGATGAGTCGCAGAATGTCCACGTGACCGATTTCGGATTGGCCAAATTCATTGGACATGAATCGGGGCTGACGGCGGAAGGTGCGGCACTTGGGACCCCGAGTTACATGTCGCCCGAGCAGGCCGCGGGACGCACCGATGAACAGAGTTTCGCCACCGACGTGTACTCGATGGGGGCGGTGTTGTTCACCATTGTCACAGGACAGCCACCCTTTAAAGCCAAATCCATTGTGCAAACGATCATGCACGTGATCCATCGACCGGCTCCGTTAGCGCGCACGATTAATGCTTCTGTGCACGCGGACATTGAAACGGTGATCGATCGCTGTCTGCAAAAATCGCCCGAGCGTCGCTATCCGTCAGCGACCGCCTTGGCAGATGATTTAGAGCGATTTTTGCGAAATCAACCTATTGAGGCGCGACGCCTGCCCGCTTGGCGGCGGGTTTGGCATTGGCTGTTGGGGATCCCAATCGTTGGCGCAGTGCTTGACAATCGCGTCGTCGAACCGACGGACGCGCATCGCTGGGTACAGCGCGGACTGATTGCCAGTGCCCTCCTATTGATCACTGCTTGGGGACTCTTTTTATTTTCCTCCAATTCAATTATCGCCAATCGGCTGCCGAAGACCGTGCGAATTGCCGCCGGGGCCGCTGGTGGCGGTTACGAAAAAATCGCCAACTCGATTTGCGCTGCGTTGGCGACGTCTACTTCCTGCGAAGCGACGATATTGAATACCGAAGGTTCGCTCGACAACATCGAGCGACTGCTGGGCCGCAAGGCCGATTTGGCATTACTACAAGCTAACTCGGTGCATTCGTCCGCGATTGCAGTGGTGGCCCCACTGTATTACGAGGCAGTGCATGTCTTGGTCCGCAACGATATTGACGTTCATGCAATTGAGGACCTGCGTGGCAAGCGCGTTCTGCTGGGCAGCGAAAAATCGGGCGCTCATGAGGTCGCCAAGCTGATTCTAGAACGAGCCAATCTGCAGCTTGGCGACGTCTCCGCCGCTTCCGGTGACTGGCGAGGAATCACTGAGCAACCGGAGATTGACGCCGCCATCGTGGTCATCCAAATGGGCAACCCAGGCGTCCAGAAAGTGCTGGCATCGGGCCAACATCACCTCGTATCGATTGTCGACGCCATGGATTTTTCACTGGAAGAGCCCATGTTTCACGCCCTGCGTTTAACGACGACCACGTACCCTGAGTGCAATCTGCCCGTAGACGGAGTGCTAACCATCGCTACGACTGCTTTTTTGGCCGCACGTCCAGATGCACCCGATGTGCTGGTTGAAAAAGTACTCAATTGTTTGTACCTGCCAGAAACGATCGCAGATTGTCGTCTGTTACCCGCCGAGCGCGCCGCGCACTGGCAGGGGCTCGCCTGGCATCCCGCCGCCAGCCGATTTTATGGCATGTACCGCTAACAAAGGTGTCATTAAAAAACACCGGTGACGGCGACAGGGCTGCCACCACGGGTGCTACATACTGAGGCTGTCGCCAACCCTCAATCGGTCGCTGATTTTAGGCCGCGTGATAATCGCGTGAAATTGGGACTATTTGGCAGCTAACGGCAAATCGAAATCACCTTGCATATCGCGCCACACGCAATGAATGTGATTGGCGGGATTACCAGCCGCATCGGGTTGCACGTTGATAAACTCGATGACAAAGGTTGGACCTTCGACTCGGTAATAGTGCCCTACACCTGCTCGATCACTGCCAGACCACGCGAAATTGATTTTTTCAAAGCCCTCGTTGTCGATCAGTGCCCAACGCTCCTTCGCCACCACTGGTCGCATTTTGGCCGAATAAACGGTCATCAATACTTTGAGCTTCTCCTTCTGTTCGGAGGTCATCTTTTCGGCTCGCAGACCAACTAAGGCTTCAACGGCAGGTTGCGGAACTCCCGCTCCGCGGATTTCCGAGGGCACGTCGCCGGGTAACGTGGCCTGTTTACGCTGAGCTTCGTCCAAGCTGGCTAGCATTTCGAAGCCAAGCTGTTCTTCATCCCGCAGCACCTGCAAGCCCTTTTTGAACTCGGGTCCGTAAGTGTCCTTAAGCTCTGCAGGATTGGTCGCGAAAAATTGAGGGGTCGAATCGACGATTTTATTCCCCTTCATAACGAAGTTGAGCGACAGATGGTGTCCTTCAACGCTCAATCCCCAATGTTTTCCCTGGCCAACATCACCGAACAAAGTAAAATAGTACTTTTCTGGATTGCGGCGGCTGTGGCTGGTCGGTCCTTCCAACTGTCGTAGCACGTTTTCAAGGCTCATGATCTTCTTCGCCTTGTTGAAGCCAACGTTACTAACGGAGGCTTGCAGAAGCTTCATCGCGAGTTCTTTCTGCGGCGCTTCCATTTCCATCAGCGGCAGACCTTTGCGCGTATCCATGGGAATAAAGTGCCACTGAACACGTTTTTCGGAGTCAAACTCGAGTTTGGCCTGAGCTAGTTGCTTTTCATTCAGTGAGTCGAGAAAGGCTTTGGCGCTAACAACCATGTTCGGGGCAGCTGGCTTTTTCTCTTGATCTGCCGGTTTATTTTCTCCGTCAGTAGCCGCAGGTTTTTTGGCTTCCTGAGCGATTTGTTTCTGCCAGCGGTCCGTGGCACTCGGCCAAATTGCTGTGGCCAAAAGCAACAACGCCAATACGGGAATTGCGAAGCGCATTGAAAACTCCATCAACGAAATAGGTGGGACGGGGGGGAAGGTCGGCTTATTCTAACTCAAGTTGCTTCGAATGTCATAACTTGAGTTGATCTGAATACGCACATCATGCTTTGCATAGCACCCCGTCGCAAGATGGTAGCCATCACCTATTGCTGACTAAACGTTAAGCCGCGTAGGCCGTCATCGCCGCTCAGATCGACCGTCGCGTCCAGTCCACCCGTCAAGAGGAAGCCGTAGACTTTGGCATTGGCTTGTGCCAACTGAGTTTGCGATTGCAACATTTGCAAGTTCGTTTCAAAGTAGGTGCGGCGCACGATCAGCACTTCGAGAAAGCTGAATTCTCCCGCTTTATAGGCCTGTTCCGCCAGCTCGAGTGTCTCTTGAGCGCTAGGCAAAATCTCCGAATTGTATTTATCGACGGAGGCCAACGCAGAGTCAAAATCGTTGGAAACGACCGCCAGACGAGCTTCGATGGCATTTTCAATGCGACGCACCTCAAGGACTGCTCGACAATACTCCGCCCGCGCGGCAGCGATGTTACCCTGATTTTTGTTAAAGATGGGGATGGGCGCACCCACTTGCAAGTTCATCATCCCCGAGTTGGTGCCGTTGTCGACGCCACCGGCGAGTTGAACTGTCAAGTTTGGAACGGCTTGTACACCCTGGCGTTGCAGATTGATTTGAGCCTGACGCACTCTGGTTTGAGCCGCTCTATATTCAGGGCTTTCGGCCAATATTGAACCGCGTGTGTTTGCCCAATCAATCGGCTGCACCTGAGTAACTAGTTCCCCTTGCAAACGAACTGGAGGCATTTCCGGAGTGCCGATGAACGCAGCCAACTCCCGCCATGCGGCCGCGTACCTCACCTCAGCAACTTGTTTGAGCAGATCAATTTGATTCATTTGTATTTTGGAAAGTAGCACTTCAATTTGCGACGCTTCCATGGCGCGCTTTCGCAGTTCCGCCAATTCGAAACCAGTTTTGCCGACAACTTGAAAGTCCGTGCTCAGTTGAACCTGCATTTGCGCGGCCAAAGCTGCGTAAAAGCGGATGCGTACGTCGGTTTGAACGCGGTATTTTTGAGCTTCCAATTCGAGTAGCTGCGCGCGCACTGCTTCATTCAAAACCCGATTATTCAGTCCAAGTTTGCCGGCGGTA
>JBBQRC010000089.1:0-10911 GCA_038215215.1 Pirellulales bacterium | reverse complement strand
TGACTTAAACTCATCACGACCTCCGTGTGGATGACTAGGTTTGTAGATACGCACATTCTGTGCGAAATCCAGTCCCGCACGAAGGTCAATTTTTCCTCCTAAATCACCAGTGAGTAACGACTTAAAAGCTGCACGATCTCTACAAGGGAGAGGGGACTCGAAAATTGCTTAACCCCGTGCCATTCGTATCAGGTACAATATTCAGAAATCTAGTGCGATCGTGGCAGAATCGAGCGTGTCGCGGCGCCATTCGACGAAAAAAGCTGCCGGGGTCGCGTTCCTGGTTGGGATGGACACCGGCAGCTTTCGTGAGACCCTGATGCATAACAAATGGTTTTCGACTAGCGACCGGAGGGTGAGGCGGTGGCCTGCGTCGACTGAGTTGGCCGAATAGATCGGTCCAAAGTTTTCAATATCAAAACGAACGGCTCAAGTTGTGTGTCTCATGCCGTGGGTCGAAAGGCCGCAAGCATGGACGTTCAAACGCATAACAAAAGTGTGGCTCCTTTCCGACGAGGTGGAAATTGCTTGGAACTGTGGCAACTGCCAGCAAGAACAAAGTTGTTGCTGTTACAGTGTGCGCTCGGCGACGTAAACTTGCAGACTGCGATAAATCAAATCGACTTGGCGATTCGCGGGCGCTGGCGGGCCATCCAAATCGGGAAAAACGTCATTGGGCGAATCGGCCGCTGTATCGATCAGCAAACTCCACCGCAAACCTCGGATCTGGTCTGGCAGCTTGAACTCAACGGACTCGGTCGTACCGTTGAATATCATCAACAAGTCGCGGCCCTGTCCTGCCGGATCATCGTGCTTGGCTGGAGAAGGTAACCAGCAGGCAAACGCTCCGGCCGGGTTGTCCCACTTAACCGGCAAGCCGTGTTGGCTGTACCAGTTCACGTCGGCAACACCGCGCGAATCAAACGCTCTACCAGTGAGGAACCGAGTTCGGCGTAGAGTCGGTTGACTCTTTCGCAAACTAATCAGGCCCTTAACGAACCTGTGCAAGTCGCTGTGCCGTTTGACCAGCGACCAATTAAAGTAGGAGGTGTCGTTGTCTTGGCAGTACGCGTTGTTGTTGCCGTTCTGCGTGCGACGCACTTCATCCCCCATCACAATCATGGGCACACCCTGACTCAGCAGGAGTGTCGCCATCATGTTCTTGATCTGACGTTGCCGCAGGTCCTCGATGGGCTTGCGACGCGTCGGACCTTCTACACCGTAGTTGTCACTACAGTTGTTGTTGTCACCATCGCGATTACCTTCACCATTCTCTTCGTTATGCTTCTCCTTGTAACTGACCATGTCGTTCATGGTGAAGCCGTCGTGACTGGTGACAAAATTGATGCTGCAATAGGGAGCGCGGCCGGCGTGTTCATACAGATCTGAGGAACCCGCAATACGAGTTGCCAAAGGACCTGCCATCCCATCGTCCCCACGCCAGTAACGGCGAACATCATCGCGATAGCGACCGTTCCACTCCGCCCACCGCAGATCTCCGAACGAGCCGACTTGATATGCGCCGGCGGCGTCCCAAGCTTCTGCGATGATCTTCGTGTCCGCTAGCATTGGGTCTTCGGCGATCACTTCCACCAAAGGTGGGTTGGGCATCAGATTGCCGTTGCGATCGCGAGATAAAATACTAGCCAAATCAAACCGGAATCCATCAATGTGGTAGTTGTGTACCCAATGCCGCAAACAGTGGAATATCAACTCACGACAAATCGGATGGTTTCCGTTAAACGTGTTACCACATCCCGAATAGTTGCTGTAATGGCTACCGCCGCTATTGAGAATATAGTACACACGGTTCTCGAGTCCCTTAAAGGATAGGACTGGGCCCTGTTCGTTCCCTTCGCAGGTGTGATTGAAGACCACATCCAGGATGACTTCAATGCCAGCCTGATGCAGCGCCTTAACCATCTGCTTGAATTCGACAACCTGCGCGCCCGGTTCAGTGCTGCTCGCGTAGCCCCGATGTGGGGCAAAGAAAGCCAGCGGATCGTAACCCCAATAATTGGGACGCTCCTTTTGATTTCCATGAATGTCGAAAATCGGGAACTCGTGGACCGGCATCAACTCAACTGCGGTGACTCCCAGGTCTTTTAAGTAGGGGATCTTCTCGATCAGCCCCAAATAGGTCCCCGGATTCTTGACGCTCGCCGTTTTGCTTTTCGTAAAACCGCGGACGTGCGTTTCGTAAATGACCGTCTCGGAGAGTGGACGCCGGAGGTGGCGATCGCCTTCCCAATTGAAATAGTCATCCACTACCACGCATTTGGGCGGGCGAATAATGCCGTCGGTGCTTTTCTGAAAGCACCCTGCCAACGCTTTCGCGTACGGGTCGACGAGGCGAGCGTTGCCGTCGAACCAATGACCCGATTCCGGATCAAAGGGCCCGCTAGCTTGGAAGTGATACAGTTGTCCCGCGCCGATACCCGGAACAAACGCACTCCTCACATCGCCCCAACTATCCGTGTCGCGGTCAAACTCAATGATCTCCGTTGGCTCGCGATCATCGACTTGGTCGTAGAGCAGCACTCGCATGGCCGTAGCGCTGCGACTGAAGACGACGAACTGCACGCCGCGATCGGTGACAACAGCACCGTAAGGCATGCTGTATGCAAACTGTAACTCAGGATGCGGATGGCGCATGAGCATACTTCTAGGTGTCCTTCTCAGCACAAGGGGCACGTTGGGGTCATCGTTGACAGTGAAACATACCACTGAGTTAACCGAAGCAACGTGATTCTGACTCACGGAGTACTGGAATCGACGAGTATCCAGTCGCTATGCGCGAGCCACCCAAGGCTTTCCGAAGAACGAAAGTTTTCTGACTTAGTAACAATTACCGTCCGCCCAGTCTGGAGAGCCTCTGTATGGTAATCTCTGACGATCAGGTTGATCAGTACGGCAGTCAGAAACTCAATACTGGCTATTCTCGAGATGCGGCCGCCACCGTGGCCGGTTCACTGAAACGGGTATCTGCCGCCGGCAGCTCCATTTTTTTGATCCACACGTTGCGGTAGCGGACGTCATGCCCCTCGCACTGGAGCTTTAGTCCACCCGGAGCATCGGTGATTCCTTCGCCATTCTTGTTGCCGCCGTCGATCCCCGAGTTGGCCCCTCCCCACACCTTGTTGATCGCGACATTTTCGTGCGCTTTCTTTCCGTTGAAAAACATGGACACCAAGGCCTTCTCCGTCCGCTGGCCATCCTTGAATCGGGCCGCACGGAAGGTGATATCGTAGGCATTCCATTTACCTACACCGTTGTACGCCTGGTAGGGGCTCTCCGATTCGTTAATCACTGCCCCCATGCCGTGCGAGGTCTTGTCACCGTCGAGGACCTGGATTTCATAGCGATTTTGCAAATAGACACCACTATTACCACCGGGCTTGGCAATCCAAAACTCGACGTGCAAGCGAAAGTCGCGATACTCGTCTTTCGTGACGATATCCGCCGTACCGTATTTGCCACCAGCTGACACCGGATCGTCGGTCATCAAACAGGTGCCACCATCGACGGGATCGTCGACAATTTTCCATTTGATCGGCATGCTCGACGCAAATCGCGGCCCCTGCCAGTAGATCCACTTGGCGTCCAGCGTTTCGCGCGTGCCATCAATGAGCAGCTCGGCGCCCGCCGGCGGCTTCGCACCCACTCCGATATCTGCCTTTGCGATTGAAGCATTAGCGAGCAGAAGTAAACTGGCTAAGTGAACATTGAGCCATTGAAATTGCTGGCGCATGGCGGGACTCCGAAATTCATGAGTGGGAGAGGTGGTGAAGTGGGACTCACGTTGACTGAGGTTAACGAACCTAGGGCTAGTAATCACTTTGCCGCAACGACAAGCGAAAAACGCACTGGAGTAACAGCCGCTTTCGCTTTAGCACGCGCTGCATCATCGGCGGCAAACATTTTTCCACGCAGAGTGTTTAAGGCTGCCTGAACTTCGGCGTCATCCGTGAGCGTCGCGGGTAGTTGCCGAAAGTTCGTGATGAAACCTTTGATGATTGACGTTTCGTAATTCTGCTTCTGAGCGACTTCGATTAAGACGCGATTGAACTGATCCACAAATGGATTGTCAAGAAATTCGGCAGCTAAATTCACGCCCGCTTGTAATTGTTCTTTAGTAAACGACTTAGTGCTTTTACCAAACGTTACATCCGCGTTTGAGGAATTGAGATTTTTCACTTTGAGCGTTAAGCGATTCAAGTCTTGATTGAACGATGAGAAGGGCAAGATACTGGCGGTTCCACTGGGATCTTTCGCGTCGCCGTTGAAACAAAACGGATAGCGAGTGCTTTCGATCTCCAGTGAGCCATCAGCACTACTGATGACTTGATGACCGCCAGTCGTGTCGGCTTTGCCTGAACCGAGATCGAGCGTGATGCTACCAAGATCACCGTCCAATCCCAAAGCCTTGAGGAATGCATAAGCCATCACGAGATGCCCGTTGGCGCCGGGGTGAACGCCATCACCACCTGCAACCGGGTACTCTTCACCCAAGGTAGCCTTGGCGGCGACCATCGTTTTTTGCATCGCACCAAAGACATCGGCATACGGAAACCCATTTTCCTGCGCCAATCGACCAGCGATTTGCCCAAGTTGCTGAAGATTGGCGTTATAAATCTTGTCGATATCAGGATTGTTGGGTTGCCAAGTAAAGCTATCGACAACTCCAGGCGAACCCACGACCACGGTTGCGCCCAATCGTTTCATGCGATCGATGATCTGCCGCATTCCTAACTCGTAAGTTTTTCCAATCGAATCGTCGTAAGCTCGGTATGAACCATCATTCATGCCGTAGCAGGTTGTCACCACCGTCGGTTTCCACGGCACCAAATCGTTTTCCATCCGACTGGCAAATCCCGGCGCACGTTCACCCCCCCAACCAAATTGAAAACACTGGATGTCCAGTTCTGGATAGCAGGCCAGCAAATAAGTTTCGATGAATTTGCTGTATAGCTTTTGTTCGGTGATCGAGTCGCCGATGATCGCCAAACGGTCGCCTTGCTGAAGCACGGGTCGCTGTGCGAAAGCCAGTGCAGGTACAAGGAGGAGAAAACTGAGTGCAAGGCCCGCAGTTAAGTGAGTGCGCATGAGCATGGAATCGTCTCGATGATTGGAGAGGGCCGAGTGGAGGGGATTAGTGAGAACACCCCAAAAGTCTAATTATGCCAGCGAGCCGGTTTCGACCGGTTCTGGAAGTCGACTCATTGTAACAGGAGATGCTGCTCGTCAACGGCGGTAATCGAGCTAGAATGTGTATTGAAATTTTCAGGGAAGCATAACGAACCAAGGAGCCGTCCGCAAATAAGCTGGACGGTTCCTAAAAATTTTCGGGAATCCATATTGTGCCAAATGAAGCTTTGCCGTTGGCTGGCCAAAACGTCTTGATCTTCACGGGCGAGATCTACGAGGACCTGGAACTCTGGTACCCGAAGCTGCGATTGATCGAAGCGGGCGCGCGGGTCGTCGTAGCAGGAGATGTCGCGCATCAAACTTATGCGGGTAAGAACGGCTACCCTTGCAAGTCCGACGCGGCGATCGCAGATCTGCAGCACATTGACTTTCAGGCGCTCGTGGTGCCAGGTGGTTTCATGCCCGATAAACTCAGACGCGACCCCAAGGTCTTGCAACTGACTCGCGAGTTTTTCGCTGCCGGCAAACCTGTGGCAGCCATCTGTCATGGCGGCTGGATCCCCATCTCAGCAGGTATCTATCGAGGAGTGCGAGTGACCGGCTCTCCCGGGATCAAAGATGATTTGGTCAATGCTGGAGCGATCTATGAAGATGCTGCCGTGGTGGTGGATCGCAACTCGGTCAGCAGTCGCAAGCCCGATGACTTGCCTGATTTTTGTCGCGAACTGATTAAACTGATGCAAACCTAGCAATCGCGCTACGTTGTTCTCCCATTTTACCCCCCCAAGGAATCCTGCCATGCGACCACTTCCAGCCTGCGGTGTATTCACTCTGCTGGCAACGTGTAACTTACTGGTGGCTGCCCCCGTGGTGCCAGACTCGGTCTTGTGGGAGGAAAACGTCGTTTATTCTCAGCCCGGTGGGGAATCGCTGATGCTCAACCTGGCTCGTCCAAAGGGGAACGACGCGTTGCGGCCTGCGATTCTGTGTATCCACGGTGGTGGGTTTCGCGCCGGCAAGCGCGAAAGCTACGATGCCTTATGTGTCAGGTTGGCGGAGCAAGGCTATGTGGCTGCCACAATCACTTATCGTCTTGCGCCGCAACATCGATTTCCCGCTGCAGTGCACGATTGCAAAGCCGCCGTACGTTTCCTGCGAGCCAAAGCGGCCGACTATGGAATCGATGCCACTAAGATTGGAGTGACGGGTGGAAGCGCTGGCGGTCATTTAGCACAGTTTTTGGGTGTCACCGCGCACGTGCCTCAGTTCGAGGGCACGGGTGGCAATCCAGAGTTTTCCAGCCAAGTCACCTGCGTGGTGAATGTTTACGGCCCGAGTGATTTTACTCAGTCGTATGGCAAGAGTGTCGATGCCCACGAGGTGCTGCCGTTGTGGTTTGGTGGAAATCTTGAAACAGAATTTAAGCAGCATGTGCTTGGCAGCCCACTGTATTGGGTCACACCCGACGCCGCTCCTACTCTGTGCATCCATGGGACAGAGGACAAATATGTCGCCCACGAACAAGCTGTGTGGCTGGTCGACAAACTAACAGCGGCCACCGTGGAGGCAGAACTCCTGACGCTGCCGGGGGCTGGACACGGCTTCAAGGGTGCGGACGCTGAGCAAGCAGACAAGGCCCTGTTCAGCTTTTTTCAGAAGCACCTGAAGTAGATTGAGCTCGCTCGCGAGTGCTCAGGGAGTCATCAGGACTTGGCGTATCAAATGCGCCACCTGAGGATCACGCTCGCGATTGAGTTGCTGACGCAATTCGCGCATAACGTCTAGATCGAGCATCGAATTGAGCTCGGCGACCGACCGGGCTCGCACTGCCGTTTCACCGTCCTGCGCCATCCACAACAACCACACCCGCGGATCCAGATCGGTGCGGCTGGAAAGCTGCTCGATCAGCTCCAGCCGACGTTGTTCTGTCCCAGTAGCCAATTGCATGGCCAGTTCAAGCTTGTCGTCCGACATGCCGTGGCGTCGCAGTCCAATCGCTGCAGCTTGCGAAATCTTGGGCTGCACGCTAGCCAGCAGTCGCACCAATTCCTTGATCGGTAGTTGATCCATCCCCGATAGCGTCACCGCAGTTTGTGCATCGAGAGCACGACTGCTGCTCGCCGCTGTAGGCGTACGAGCGGCATCGGCAGAGTCGAATGTGGTAGCTTCAAAGCTGTCCGACAGCTGCACTTTTGAACGTAGTGGCGAATGAATCAGTCTTAGAGAGGCTCTTGCTTCACCGGTCGAAAATGCCAACTGGCTGGGCGTACCCGAGTTCGTGGTGGATGGCGGTTCGATGTCGTCCCGCAAAGACAAACTCGCTTCGACGGGTACCTCACCGCTGAGACTCAGGGTGATCGGTGCGGCAACTTCCGACGGCAGCGGAGGTGGTGGAGTCTTTAGGGCGGTGAATTCGTCGGTATCAGTCGACTCGACGGCTGGTAACAGTTGTGGACCCGACACGGTCCCAACATCGCGCGCTTGGCCTTGACCGGCACGCTGGACGACCTGTTCGCACAGTTGGATGACATCCCGCAGGGCGACATCATCATTTTCTAAGCAAATCGTGAATATCCGCGAAGCCAAGCTGCTGGCCAGAATGAGATTGTCGGGGGGTGTTGAAGTTGGCAATTCGCTGAGCGACTCAGCCAGTCGCCGAATGCGTGTCGCGAATTCGGTTGCCGTAAGTTGCTGCCAACGCGTGATCTGAGAATCCAGCGTGCGGAAGGCCGTGCGGGCAACATAAAAGTCTTCATTCTGCAGCCCTGCTACAATGCCGCTACGGCCGGTCGCGTCAAGTAAGATCAGCCCTTCGATCGCCGTCACGGCCTCGCCGCGTGAACGGGCCGTTAGCAATTGTGCGCCCAGTCGCTCGGCCAGGTAGTGCCTACTGACGAGCCAGCCGCCGATGCCAATGCCAATTCCTAGCAAACTCCAGATCCACCAACCGCCGGGGAGTGACCCGCGCGGTGCCGCCGGCGCTTCGGCACGAAACGTTAGGCTGATTTTTTCGGTGGATGGGCCTGATGCAGGCATTGACGAAAACCCCAAGTTCCCGCGGCCGAATGAATGCTAACGAATAATGACCTGCGCCAATGCTGCCATTGAGTTGGTCAGTGAATAGCGCCTAATGACACATTTGGGCTCTACTCAACCTGTCGAGGTTTCGCAGATAAATCACTTCAGTTCAAGGGCATTTGCTAACTTGTGACGTCCTTATCAATTGTGTTGAGGACGCGGGCTTAAAACCGCCGAATGAATAAGTAAGACTTTGCAGCCTTGGCTGTGAATTCCGGGGGCGGGGAAACTCTGGGTTATTTTTCGGAATAGCTAATGGGCGCAGAGCTGCTTGATAATCTTCACGATCGATGCCGCGTCATTGCTTCACAGTCGTCGCGCAGCTTCGTGTTTGCGCTGTTTAGCGTTTGTCTCGGCTGGGCGGTAGCGCCGGCATTGGCCAGGGAGCCCGTTGGCCAAGACAATGCATCGAGTCGTGAGACACAAGCCGATGCAAAGCGAAAGCTACCATTGCAACAGATGCGGGGCGAAGCCCAAGAGATGGTGAATCAAGTCATTGAGAATCCAAGTTTCTTTCGCCGCATGCCGACTCAATTGATTGACTGCGATCCTGAGTTGTTCAAATTCATCGTCCGCCATCCCGAGGTACTCGTGAATATTTGGGATGTCATGGGCATTACCAAAGTTCAAGTCAATCGCACCGGACCTTACACCTTCACCGCTGACGATAGTGTCGGCACGATTTGCAAATGCGATCTGATTTATGGAAACTATCAGGTCCACATCTATTACGGAAGTGGTGCGTACAAAGGGAGCATGGCCCCGCGTCAGATCACCGGCCGTTGCGTGTGCGTCTTACATAGCTTCGCATCCACTTCGACTGCTGGCGACCCAATGATTACCGGTTCTATGGATGTGTTTCTCAAGCTGGATAACATCGGTGCCGATTTGTTGACACGCACCTTGGCCCCGTTTGTCGGCAAGACAGCGGACTACAACTTCATTGAATCCGCCAAGTTCATATCGCAGATCTCCCAAGTTTGTGAGGGAAATCCTGAGGGAGCACAGGTCCTCGCTGCGAAACTCCAGAAAATTCAACCCGAAGTGCGCGACGAGTTCTCGCGCATTGTCGGACGGGTTGGTGAGTCGGCCCAAAAACGTTTTGAGTCGCAGCAACTCGCAACCCTGGGTCCTACGCGGACGGAACTGTCCATTCGCGAAACCGTCCCCGTCCCAGAATACGCCACGCGAACTCTATCGCCCACGTCCTCAAGGTTGCTGAACGACAATTACGAGCCACCAACCAGTAGTGCCTCTCTGAAGCCGGTGACGGAATTGTCCTTATCCAATCAATTGCCCCGAGTGCAGTTGACCGAGACCATGCCCGTTCAAAGTAATCTGGCTGGGGCTGATGCGGGTGCCTATCGCAATGGTACACCGGCTCCGCCCGCGATACTTGGCTCTCAGGTCCGCCCAATCGCCCCCGCCAAACCCAACATCTACATGCGGCGGTGAACATCGATTCGAGAGACGTCCCTCAATCGCTGCCCCTGGCAGTAGCAAGTAGGCAATCGTCTACTTACCGCCGCGCAGTTTCTCTAAAGCTTGAGTCACACTCGTGTGCTGTTGACGCAGCTCAACGAGGCTCTCGCGTTCCTTTTCCACCACTTCGGCTGGAGCACGGTCGACAAATGTCGCGTTGGACAGCTTCGATTCCTTGCCGGCGATTTGCTTAACGATGTTGGCTAGCAGTTTCTCGTTACGATTGATCTCGGCGGGAATATCGATGAACTTGCCAAGGTCGACGCAGACTTCCATGTTTTCGAGACCAACCCGGGCTGGCATCTCGGGGGATGGCAAGTCAGCTCCGAGGCCTGTGCATACCGCTCCTGCCAACGACTTAAAGAACGGCGCCATGGGTTCGAGAAGCTGCGTCGTGGTTGCATCGCAGGTCACCGTAAAAGTGATCTCTTCTTTGGGTGCCAGATTCTGCCGCGAACGAATTTCGCGCAAAGCCCCCAGTACGGCGACAAAACGCGCAAATTGCTGCTCGATGGTTTGGTCAATGTGCGTCTGATTGGCAACCGGCCAGGTAGACCGCATTAGCCATTTTTGACTCTCCGCTTGGCCATCCAGATGCCGCACTTCGCCAAACTTCGCCAGCTCCTGCCAGATGGCTTCGGTGATAAAGGGGGTGATAGGAGCCAACAAGCGTAGCAACTGGTCGAGCGTGTGTGCTAAGACTTGCTGAGTTGCCCCCCGCGAGCCAGGCTCCTGCAGCCTCGGTTTGGCCATCTCGACGTAGTAACTGCAGAATTCATCCCAGGCGAAATCGTATACCAACCGAGCCGCATCGGCGTGATGATACGCGGCAATCGCAGCAGTAACCGCTTGGGTCGTGGTAGCCAACCGTGACAAGATCCAGCGGTCTTCTAGCGGTAACTGCTTAACATCCAACGACTGCGGCTGAAAACCCTCCAGATTCATCATCACGAACCGTGACGCATTCCAGAGTTTGTTGCAGAAGTTCCGCGCCACTTCGAAGCGTTCGCTCACCACTGCCCCTTTCGGCAAGGCGACATCGTCGGGCTGCTTGGCCCATTGCGTCGAAAACCGTTGCTTACACTTAGGGCATTCAACCACCGGCAACTCGCGATTCTGCTTCGTTTGATTGATTTGTGCTTCGCAGTGTGGACATTCGAACTGAACCGGCATCCGCACGTCTTGCGTTTCAGTTGCCAGCCA
>JBBQRC010000088.1:0-10925 GCA_038215215.1 Pirellulales bacterium | reverse complement strand
ACTGAGAACCGCGGTTGGGTGGCGCCAACATGACCAGGCGTCTGACCTTGGCGATGCTGCCCACATGCAGTGCGCAGCGAACGAGAATTCCGCCCATGCTGTGAGTGACAAAGTTGATCGAACGTACGTTGGGATTGCCTTGTAATGGCTTCATCAGTTGCAACAATTGATCAACCAGCTGCTCCGTGGTGCGTCTCCAAGTCGGATAGCCCCAGTTAAGAACGGCATATCCCTCGCTTCGAATGCGTTTTTCCAGCTTGTACATGCTGCGGCGTGTAGCAAACAAGCCATGAAGTAAGACGACCCAATCTTGTTCCGTCGGAAGCGGAGAGCATAACGCCGATCGTTCTATCGCGTGTGCGTCGCAAGTTGAAGTCAGCAGATTCATAAAATGAAAGTCAGGTTTTTTAGGGTAAGTTTAGGGTTACAAGCATGGGCCCTGCCGTCGCGGGCGCTGAGGTGTCTATGGCGGCATCAGCAAACTTGGGAGGACCACGTTGTCCCATCGCATTATTCGAAAACGCAAACGGTTCGAGAGGGATACCGAGGCGGTTCACGGTTAGCTGACCATCGCCGTCGAGATCTTGATATACGCCGACTGCAGAGCGTCCTGCCAAAGTGATTTCCGACTCAATTACCGATTTGTCGGCCCGTAGAGTGAACGCCTTGCTCGCGCTGGCTGGCTGTGGAAAAGTGGCGGGGTCAGTGAAAATGGCCACTCTGAGCAGACCCTTGCCGGGACGAACGCCAGCAATTACCAATCGCACTACCGGTTTCGCCGCCATGCTTTCGTCGCTCGTCGCGGAGGCTGGCATTCGCGCTGGCATGACGGTGGATACCGGTGTGACTATGCGATCCTGGACAACGGACGGGGGAGTGAACGTGGCAAGCATCGGCTGCTTGCTGACCGGCGAGACCGGCGGGTCTGTAAATGGTAACCCCGTCTCAACCGCGGCACTCTTGGCGACTGAAACTTCTGTCTGGCTGGTGTGGGCAACTTCAGACTCCTGCGCGACCACCCCCTGACTTTCCGGAAACGCAGGCTCCGCCGTTAGGTTACTTGGCCGCTTCGCTGGAAGTGGCTGCGCTGGGCTAGCAAAGGCCTGAGGCAGCATCCATGTGGCCCACATCGACTTGCGCGCCGACGAGCAGGCCGTGCAAGTTATTAACAAGCTTGCGCCCAAGAGGAGATTCAAAAACTGTGAACTGCGAAGCGTCTCGTTCAAACAATTCTCCATCGCTGCGCCAGCAGTCTTGCCGCTAGCCCCAAGATCATGGAGATCGCGAGTAACACGCATACCTCGGCGCGTATGGCACTCAACGGCAGGTCATACCAAAAGATTTTTTGAAAACCGTCCAGCGCCCAACCGTTAAAAGTAAATTTACCCAGCCCCTTCATCGCATCGTTCATAATATAGCGTGGCACCATACTGCCACCGACGGCTGACATTGTAAGCACCAAGATCACGGAAACTCCGTGTAGTTGTTGGCGACTTCGGCACAACGCCGCCAGGAACAGTGCAAAGCTGGCGCAGGCGGCAGAGGTGGCGCACGTCATGGCCAGGAAGCCTGGCAGATGCCCCGCCAAATCCACATGAAAGACGAGTTGTCCCCAGGCAAACATGATGAACAACTGAGTGCAACCGAGACTCGTCATGTAGAACCACTTGCCAAGCAGTAATTGTGTTATGTTCAGTCGGCTACTGAGCAACCGCCCCATCGTCCCCGCCTCGCGCTCCTCAAGCAGACTAGCGCCTGCAGCATTAGCTGAAAACAGTAAGAACATCACGGCAATACCGGCCGCTGCCATCGCCACTTTGGGTTGATATTTATTGCTTGCAAACGCATTGACCGATTTGAATACGGAGGGTTCCACAGCCTCAAGCGTTGGTGAACTGCCAAGCGGCGAGTTTGCGGGCGGAAGTTCAACGGGCGTTGTGGACGAAGCGAGTATGACCGTGGGACGCGCGGGTGGCAGGCTAGCCAGATTTGCAGCGGACAACTGCATAGCGATCGATTCTGCGAGGCTGGCTTGGACCAATCGATGACCGATCGGGTTGATACCTTCATTAAACAAATGAATGGACAGCGTCGGCGATTCTGGGTTTTGGGTTGTGAAACCAGCCGGGATATGTACCACAACCTCAACGCCACGACGACTAATTAGCAGTCGCGACAGCTCTTCAATGGGCCACTGGGGTGTGGTGCGTCCGATGCCTAAAACTGGCTTAATTTCTGAATGGGTGCAAGCATCCCGAATCACCGCCTGCGATTCGGCGGACTGATCGTCATCAATGAAGGCCACACGTACCTGCGCGAACGACTCGCCAACACCGCGACTAAAGATAAGTGCAAAGATCGTAAAGAACAGAATCGGGACCACAAAGGCCATCAGCAGTTCTTGTTTGTTGTTCCAAAGTCTCAAAATTGAGATTTGGCAAATGGTCCAGATCATTCGCGGAGTTCCTTGCCAGTCAGGTGTAGGAACAGGTGTTGCAAAGTGGGCTCGCGCAGCACCAAGTGTTCGATGGCGACGTTTTGGCTGGCTAATTGGCTAAGTAGATTTGGCAATTGGCTATGGCCGGCGGAGAGTAAGCCGACCGCTTCTAAACCCGACTCGCTTAGCAGTAGTGGCGGCGGCGCGAACGTTTGCGGCGAGGTAAATCTCAAACTCAGTTGCATGGACTTACCGATCGTACGCTCCAGTAACTCTTCAAACGTGCCGGACTCGATGATACGTCCGCCATCGATGATCGCCATGCGATCGCAACGCGTTTGTGCCTCGTCGAGTTGGTGGGTCGTCAAGAGAATGGCTGTCCCCAACTCCAATAACGTATCCAGCATGGCGTAAATCCGCTCGCGACTTTGCGGGTCGATACCCACCGTTGGTTCGTCGAGCAAGAGTATTTGCGGCTGGTGCAGCACGCTGCAGGCGATATTCAGCCGGCGTTGCATGCCGCCAGACAGGGTGTGTACGAGTGCCCGGGCGCGATTTTCCAACGCAGCCCATGATAAAGCTTCGGCAATGCGTTGCCGCAACGTCTTGCCGCTCAAGCCATGCAGCCGGCCAAAGGCGGAGAGGTTTTGTGAAACGCTTAGGTCGGGATAGACAGCGAGTTCTTGGGGCACGATTCCAAGTCGATCAGAAAGTTCACCTGGAACTGAGATGTGAATGCGTCCGCGATCTAACTTTTGTCGCTTGGCGATGCAGTTAATTAAAGTCGTCTTACCCGCACCATTGGGACCTAACAGCCCGAGCAGCTCACCAGCGCGGAGCTCCAGCGACAAGCCCGCCAATGCCTGCAAATCCCCATAAGACACGTAAGCGTCTTCGACGAGGATGAGTGCTGGCTGAGACGTGAGCATAATAGTCGGCTTGTCGGTGTGGTCGGAAACGGTGTCCGTCACGTATAGAAATTTCGCGACGACGTTGCAACATCGAGTCAGCGCGAAACAGTCAGAGAGATTGCATAGATAGCAATGGGCTAGCGTTGATAGATGGGGAGCAGCCCATGATCGAGTTGAAGCATGATGAGATTGCAGGCGGTAATGTAAACGGGGCTAATCTGCCCTTTCCACGAACCGTCGCTTTCCTGTTCGGAGACGATGCGATTGTAGAGTCGATCGCGGAAGGGAAGCCATTGTTCATCTCCCTGACGGTAGACAACTTGGCTGTAGTAGAGGTACGTGTAATGCCAATGTCCGAACGCCGCACCATCGTCGCTGAGTTCGTGTAGCGTCTCGCGGGCGTATTTGAGCATTTGGGGGACGTTTTCACCTTCGTAATCCCCCGCGTTGTAGAGGGCAGCCAGGGCGGCGGCGGTGATGGCGGGGCGCGAGGTCCCCATTTGCTTGCTGGAGTAACTGATACCCCCGTCCTCGTTCTTGCAGTCGTAGATATATTTCTTGGCCCGTTCAATGACTTCCGCGGGAACGGCAATGCCCGCGTTGCGACAGCCCCGCAAACCTTGCACTTGCGTGATCGTGGTCGAGCCTTCGTCGTAGTTGGCTCCATCTTTGGCGCTGATGTAACCCCAACCACCAGCCGTCGTTTGCGCTTTGCAACAAAAATCTACGGAACGATTCAGGACATCAATCAACTCATTGCGGCGATCCTCGTAACCCTCTTCCCCCAATACTTGGCTGAGCATAAGCATGGAGAAGCCGTGGCCATAGGTGTAGCGATTGTCGCTCGCTGGGTCACCAATCAAGCCATTATCACGACATTTGCTGATGAGAAAGTCAGTGCATCGCGCGATGTATTTGGCATAGGGACCCTGCGTTGTCGTTGAACCAGAGCCAATCAGCGCAGTTCCCGCCAGCGCGGCCATGGCAACCGGATAGGCTGGCGTGTTCCACTGTCCGCGGGTCGATTGATTCTGCGCCAACCAATCCAAGCCGGCGCGGATAGATTGCGTCCATTGCGGATTGGCGCGAGGTGCTGCCGCAACGCGGGAAGCGTCGACATTAAAAGCCAATGCCCCACCCAATAACGAAGCGGCTTCGAGCCAATTTCGACGATTCAAGTGCCTCAACGAAAAACTCCCTTCGACGTCAATCGATCCCTAGCGAAACGCCAGCTTTCTGGCGAAGTGTCGCGAAGCCTTCCCCAGCCGTGATATCTAACTTCGATTATAGCGAAAATAACCGCTCGAACCTACGCAAATAGCCGGAGTCGGGCGAAAGTCGAGCATCTCGTTTCCAGTTGCAGTGACGCCGTAACAAGCGATTGATTTCTACATTGATTTACGCCACAAGGTGGTATAGAGATGTTTGTGTGTGGCGAATTCGTTGCTTGGCTGAAGATGCACGCCGCGAACTGCCGAGGATAACTTAGAGTCCCCAGGCAAATTCGAAGACTTAACGCTAGCAATGCGCACTTCGTGGTCACGAAGTGCTCCCCTGTTTATTTTGCATTCCTCCTTAGGCTTCGTCCGCACGGCGGCCATGCTCGTCTCATTGCGAAGACAATCGCCGCTCATGCCGTCACCTCGCCTTTCTCAAACTCTTAAAATTCCGATCCACTAGCTGGAATAGATTTTTGATGCCTTGTCAACTGTTAGCTCGACTCCCATTTCCGCAGGCAATCCGAAATCGCAAGCTGGGAGTTCTGCGTTGGCTAACGCTTGAATTGTCTGACACCAAAACTCTGCGTATGCTCGCCGCCGCAATGGCCGTGTCGCTGATTGGCGCCATGCCGTCGGGAGGCAGTCTGTTGGGGCAGGAGAAGTCTGGAGTTTCGATCGCTCTGACGTTGACCCCTGCAGCCCCCGAAGTCGCAAATAAATCCGAGCCACTCAAAGAAGATAGGGCTGCGGCGAAACCAGTTGGGGGCAAGACCGAAAAGTTGGCTGAAGAACATGGCGTTCGCGGAGCGACTGCGGTTGCGACGCCCGGTGAGAACCCCTTCGCGCTGTCGATGTTTGCTCATCCGAAAGTCGATGCCGACGCAAAACCGTCCACTACGGTCAACGTGGTCGACATCCAATCGACTGACAGTAAGCACGCTGAAGGGCAACTCAAGTTAGTCGATTCGGGCGCAGGGCAATCGACACTGTCGTCCAGGCAAACGAAGTCAGCCCCGGCAAAATCTGATCAACCAGAGACAGCAGATTCGAAACGCGGCGCGTTGAGTTCGGGGAGTAACGGGGTGACCGGTGCTGCCAAAAGGTCGCAGGAAACGCCGCCAAGTCCGAGCCAGGTACCTACGACAGCCAAATCGCCCAAGCTGGCGGAAAAAGTGGCCCCGACAGAGGTGTCGAAGTCATCGCCGAAAAAGGTTGCCAGCAGTCTTGAACCGAGTGGCAGCAAAACAAGTCCTAGCGGAAATCATATTAAGCGCAAACGCATCGAATTTGACAACGAAGATGCTTCTTCGGATGCGAACGCTAGCGATGTTGCCACGACCTCACCGGAGGACGTTGCACTCGAGCAGGAGGATCATCCGTTCGATGCTCCCGCAGCGGATTCTTCAAGCAGCCAGCCAGACCGACCGGCGGCGCCAGCTCCCGGTCAATTCACACCTCAGCAGCTTCGTCTGCGGGCAGAGATTAATCGCGTACTCGGATACTACATGGATCACCCCGAGACGACGGCTAGGCGTAGTCCGTGGGCAGTCATGCATACGATTCTGCCGTTTGGAGTAGAGACCGAGCTAGGGGCGGGGCCGCGTCGCGTTAACGCCATTGGGTGGATGTGTTACAACGGCCTTTGCAAAACACAACGCATTTTCCAGCCAACCCAATCGGGGTTTCGTACCAATTTGGGCCCAGGAGTCCAAGGGCATGAGGGACAGTTTCTAGCGGTGCTGGCGCAGTCGAAGGTGGCCCCGAACTACCCCATTAAGATCGGCAATCGAACCTATTCGATCAACGATCTCGTGCGACTTGAAATGGCAACCTGTCGTGAAAAGTCGGAGCTAACGTTCAAACTGATCGGGTTGTCATATTATATCGATCACAACCAGCGCTGGCGCGACAACCAAGGGGGGACTTGGTCGTTGGAGAAGTTGGTGGCGGAGGAACTCAGCCAACCGGTCGTTGGCGCGGCATGTGGCGGCACTCACCGTTTAATGGGATTGACGTTTTCTTTGCTACAGCACAAACGCGCTGGGTTGCCGGTCGCCGGACACTGGTATCGCGCGGAAGAGTATCTCAACGA
This sequence comes from Pirellulales bacterium, assembly GCA_038215215.1. Lineage (GTDB taxonomy): Bacteria > Planctomycetota > Planctomycetia > Pirellulales > Pirellulaceae > Aureliella. The sequence goes on along the minus strand of JBBQRC010000088.1, from coordinate 4,265 downwards.
TTTCGTAGCTTATGCGCTTTCCTTACAGAATTCTGACGGCAGCTTTAGCACCGAGTGGTTTGAATCCCGGGCCAACGAACCGAACGTGGAACGCAAGGTGCAGACGACCGGACACACGCTCGAGTGGTTGGTTTACACGCTTCCTGATGCACAACTCCAATCGCCCGAAATTATCAAGTCGATTGAGTTTCTACTTAACACGCTTGGCGGCGAACCAGGGCGCGATTGGCCTATCGGACCTCGCGGGCATGCCCTGCGCGCTCTAGCGCTGTACGACCAACGTGTTTTTGGCGCTGAGCCAGGAAAAATGCGGCAGTTTATCGCTAACAGTAAGAACGAATCCTACTTGCGCTAATTGTTCAAAAAGCGCTTGTCAGATAACATGGGGTGGTGGGAAGAATGGTGCCGCCGCAACGACTTGTTAGGGTAGCCACGACTCTTTAGGGTAGCCCGAACTTGTTAGGGTAGCCCAGTGTCGTGGTGCTGACTGATGGGCCTGAATTCGAAGCGGTTCTGCAGGCAATTTGTATATCTTCGGCCAGCAAATCAACAGATGCGAACGATAGATGGTTGTGCAACGAATCACCAAGCAGTTTACGCTCATGCTGGCATCGGCAGGCGCCCTGGCTCGCGATACGGATGCTGACGCCCTGTTGGTGTTACTAGATGGTGCAACCGATTGGCAGAAGCTGAAGCAAGCAGTTCCCGAATCGGTTAAGCAGGTCATCGTGGCGGCAGACGCCGAAAGCGACTTGCAAGGAGCGTCTCTAGAGGGGCTGATTCCGATCACGCTCAATAAGGAAAAATCTCCGCTGCTAGAACGCCTGCAGCAGGCATTGCTCGAGGCGGTGGCCGACGGCGTGCTCAAAAGCAACGGAGATGTGATCGCTGTTTATAGCGGCTTCGAGTTTCAAAAAATCGACTCGATTAGCCTCATTCGCCTGGATGATCGCTTGCGTCGTCTGACGTCGCGCGACTTGCAACGACTGGAGAGCAGTGTTCCACTAAAGAGCCTGATGACGGTCATTGACCTGGCGACTCAGATCGGCCGTGAAGGGCGAGAAGGGAAAAAAGTCGGCACGCTGTTTGTCGTTGGCGATACGCGAAGGGTCCTGCATCATTGTAAAGATAGTGGATTCGATCCGCTGCGAGGCTATAGTCGCAAGATGCGTAACTTGTTCGACCCCAAGGTTCGCGAGGACCTCAAAGAAATCGCGCAGATGGACGGCGCTTTTGTCGTTTCGGCCGAAGGCATCGTCGAAAAGAGTCGCCAGATACTGGAGGTTGCTCACGCTGACCTGACTCTCTCCAAGGGCTTGGGCGCACGGCATTGGGCCGGAGCCGCAGTTTCGCAATTAACCAAAGCAATCGCCATCGTAATCAGTCAGTCCACGGGCACCGTGCGTCTTTTTCAAAATGGCGATCTGGTGTTACGGATCGAACCGATGGATCACGCCGTCAAGTGGCAGGAATTTAATTACGATCCACCCGCTTCCGACACGGAAGGTTAGTGATCACTTCGCTTCCCAGAGCGGATCTCCGATGTTGTTGACTTTCAGTCGGTTCGCCGTAAATTCGCGACGCCACTGCTGTACACTTGCACGGCTCGGGAAATGCGGCTGGTAGCCAAAGTCCTTACCTGTCATTCGCCGTAGGTGGTTGGTGGCCAAGACGCGTTCATCGAGCCGCGAACTATCGAGCAGGTCAATCAGCGGTGGAAAAAAATCGCTCGGTTGCTGATCCTCGCGGAAACCGATCATTAGGGCAAACAAGGTTTTGCCTCGCTGCGGATCGATTGCATCCAGAACTTGCTGTAGTGATACGGCACTGCCAGGCTCTGACGCAAGGAGTTGTTCGGATAAAGAAAGTGTGGACGCCCAGTGATTGCGCATTGCTTCGTTATTCAAAAAACCTTGCGCAAAGGGATTCCAGTCACCCAAGAGCATGCTTGCCTGAATAGCCAAGGCAGCGGTTTCGGGGCGACGGTGGTTGCATAGTGCTTGTAGCGAATTGCCAATTTCCGATTGCGTTGGAAGCAATTTATCTAAATCCAAAGCTGCTTGCTGATCTATGGGACGATCGCTGCCGCGATACCAAGCTGGGATTTCACCTAGCTTGAACAGTCGTGGATTGTTATCGATGTAGGCCATACCCTCTCCGATGTTGAGCGTTTGGGATTTCACCTGCTCCTTATCGGTAAACTCGACCGTGACCCGTCCCGCGACCGACACAATAATGAGGAGCGGCTTGTATGCTCGCGTGTCGGTTACTAAGCCACTGGCCACAGCGCGATACGTCACTTCCACAGCGGCCATGCTGGTGGCATCTTGAAAGGTGACGACGGCTGCCCCGGCGGGGGTGGTAATCTCTAGTTGACTTCGATCTGTTCCAGGTTTCACTAAAGCCTTGCAGAGTGGAGTAACCACTTGGGCTTGCGAGGCATCTGGCGACAGACTTGCCTGCATTTGGGTAGGACCGCAAACCGTCCATTCGCATTTACCGGCCAAATTGAGCGTAGAACGCGTGGCCGGCGGCACTACGATCTGCGTTCCTTCGGCGATCGGTACCTGTGGGGCCAAGCGTATTAGTGAGAATTGTCCTTCCGGCGATACGCGTCGCGCAAACAACACCGCTCGTTGCTCGACCATTCCTGCGGGTGACCAGGAAATTACGGACGGCGGGACAGTTACGGGGGTATCCAAAGTAGGCGGCAAATCGCGGTCAGCGCGGGTGGGCAGCGTGGCCTTCGCGATGATCTCTGGTGTAGGCGGCTGTTCATCTGCTGGGGGAGCGTTGACAGCCTCACCCACCGACGTCGGCAGGCTGGCAGGTCGTGTATCGGGCTTGGCGGCGGAGCTTGGCGCGGGAGCCACTTCCGCACGAACATGCGCCCGCGCGTTTGCGGTCGAATTCTCGGTGGCAGCCTTGTTCGGGTCCGCTACGGGCTGGCGTGGAGTTTTTCCCGTGGCGTCCGCGGGGCTACTTTGGCGCGCCAAGGAATTTTCCGGATCGAAAAGTTGCTTTACGCTTCCGATTGGCCCCAGTGCTAGCCAGCCTAGCAGCAGAAGTAAGGCAAGCATGGTGCCGATGGCCAAGGGCATGCGCCACGCATCACGTCCCGAACCAACCAGATACTCAGGGATTTCATGGGCCAGATGAGAACCTTCAAGATCCAAACCTTGCGGTTTAATGGAACCGCCTCCCGAAGTGACCATCGGCGCCTGCACTTGCGGTCGCTCAGAGGTTGATTCTGCGAGGACCGTATTGGAGGTGGAAGTCGGTGGCGAATCAAAACGTCGAAGTTGACCGTCAATTTTGCGATTTTGACCATCGCTATTGCGGGGTTGCTCTACGTCGCCCCGCTTCGCAGCCGATTGCGACATGGCTTCCTGAGCGGCTGGGCGGTCGGTCGGCTCGGCGACGACGATGGCCTCGACGGTCGCAGCGTTGCGTAGCAAACGCTGCTCCAGCAATTGGCGGTTATCTGATTTGGCCAGCCCTGCGAGCAATACCTTGAGCTGCTGGGGAACGCGGACCTGCGAGTGCATCGCATCAGCAAGCAACTGGTGGCAATGGGCTAGTTCGGCTAACTGTACGTCGGACTCGGCGATACATATCCGCTCGAATTCAGGTACTTTTTCACCAGCTAAAGCATCATCTAGGTATTCCGCGACCGAATTGGGATCGCCAGCCAAGCCTGTCGCATCCACCGGCGGCGCCTGCATGTCGATGCGTTGTACAATCGATTCAATGCGCCGGAGCAAATTTCCTGCCACTTCACTCTGTTTGATACGCTTGTGAAGATTGCGGGTCTCCTCTTTGCTCAACACACCATCGCGATAGGCCATCAGCGTTCGCAAGGTCAAACGCATTGATCGAGTCCTTTAGTCTGCAAGATAGGGAACCTTTAGTCTGCAAGATAGGGAAAGCGGAGACGCACCAGATCGCAACACTTTAGGTTTGCGAAGTTCCACTAACCCATTAGTGACCTGCCAGCCGCCAATCCGTAGCGTTTTGTCGATAAAAACCAGAGAAAACTTACCCACTCTCGAAGGGTTGAGTCCTCAACTGCGAGCCTCGCATTGACGGACAGTCGCGGATCGTTGCCTACAAACCAAAGAAAAGGACAGGCAATGTAGTTTGACGCCTGCGGTCGATTCTGGTAGACTCTGCGGTTTAAGTATGGAGAACCAGATATGACGATTGCCCGTTCAAAGTTGGTGGATGTCGCCGTAAGCCGTTGGTATCATTGCATCTCAAGATGC
>JBBQRC010000087.1:0-10981 GCA_038215215.1 Pirellulales bacterium | reverse complement strand
AGTTTTACTGATTGGTTTGGGCGGCTACCTGGGCTGCGATCCAAACAGCAACCAAATCCCTCCGGGTATACCAACTAGCACAAACGATGCGGGCAAATTGCCGAGCGGTGATCCGGCGCCCGCGCTGGCGGCCACCGCTACAATCCCACCACGCAACCAGCGCACCGTAGTGCTGGGCAGCTTCAACATGCAACGGCTTGGCCCAAGCAAGCTCGCCGACGCTTGGACGATGGAAAAGTTTGCGGAGATCATTCGGCAGTACGACGTAATCGGCCTGCAAGAAATCACCAGCATCGATCAGACAACTTTACCCAAACTGGTTCAGTTGATCAATCAAAACGGCAGTCGTTACGACTACACGCTGAGTCCTAGAGTAGGTCGTGCAGCCTCTGGTTACTACGAACAGTACGCCTACGTGTTCGACACCGCCCGCATTCAAGGTGGTGCTGAATTCTGTTATTTGGTGAACGACGATGCGGATGTTTTGCATCGCGAACCCTTTGTTGGACGCTTTCAAACGATTACCAACGCAGGTCAGCCTTTTCGCTTCACACTCATCAACATCCACACCGACCCCGATGAAATCAAGCAGGAGCTCGATATCCTGGCCGATGTCTACCGGAGCGTGCGTCAATACGAATATCCAGAAGACGACGTCATTTTACTGGGTGACTTGAACGCGGATCCAACGCGACTGCAGTTGCTTGGAACCATACCCGATATCGTGCCCTTGATTCAAGGGGTCGCGACCAACACACGACAGAGCAGGACGATCGATAACTTCTTGGCAGACAAACAGTCGACCCAGGAATTCACCGGTCGTTCTGGAGTGATCAACCTGGAACAGATGTTCCGCATTCAACTGCGGGACGCCGAGCGGATATCGGATCACTTACCGATTTGGGCTGAGTTTTCCATTTTCGAAAATCCCAATCAGCAGGTCATGGCGGGAACTAGTGGGAGCGAGGTCGTCCGTTAGCACGTGACTGTTAACTACAGTCAAGCTCCGACGCTGGAGTGATCATGATCGCTCATGAGGCTGCGATGATTCATGTACGCCAATTCAGGCCGCATCCGATGCACCTGGATGTGTTTCTTTCCAATGTTTGAATGCTGGTTTGATCTCACGCATCGCCAACCAACGACCGTGCGTCTTGCTAGTGCTTGACATTAACGTGTCGGGCGCAATTTCCCCTTTGCCAATGCGCGTTAATAGATCCAGCTCACACACGGGCCCAATTCGTTTTTGGCGATGAAAGAAGCCCACTTTCATGAAGTACCAATCTGCAGACATATCAACTCTCCCACAATTCACCACGCCAGAGGCCAATAAAAGCATTTCAAATTCGATCGCTATATCCTTGTGTTCTCCGACTTTTAGCTGGGAAAATCAAGTGAATTTCATGCAAAAGGCCAGAATTACCTCTCTGGTACTGGCGACCAACACCCAAGAGAATGCAAAATCAGCCTCCCGAAGGGCCAATCCGGCAAAGTTCACCGTGAGCGCCAGCATTACCAATGTCACCAAGGTCCGCTAATGCGGCGCGAGCGCGCGAGCGGCTCCAATCAGTCAAACACCGCCCGCAGGTGTACGGTTTCGCGGTGAATGAGATTTGGTGTCGAGAAAAGTTCAGATAGGTTTTGGAGCTGCAGCAGTTGGAGCATTATTCAACAATGCGGCAGTGAAGCCGAGCAGATCCTGTCGTTGCCGACAGATTTCCTGCATGGACGCATATTCGCCCACGCGAGCGCTTAATTCCAGCATGTTCGGAGCGATGCCGATCAAACGCCCCTCGACGGGCATCCGCTTCTCATACGCCTTGAGGGCTTCGGCTGGTCGACCGCAACGCGCCAGCAAGTCGATCAGCACCTCGATGGCCACGGCGCCATTTTGCGTTTGATCGACCACATCTGCTTTTTGCGTAAAGTAGCGAATCCCTACTTCCACTTGCTGGCCCAGCAAGGCGCGGAAGAAAGCGGCAGAGCTAGGATACAAGTCAAGAAATGGCTCTTCACCTGGATACTGAAACTGAGGATGTAAGTGCCGACCGTAGATGGTCAAATCCAGTGCCATGCGCAGGTCGTCAACGTTTTCAAGTACGCGGGCAAAGCGCACGGTCGAAGCCAGGTGGCTGGTATCGAGATGATAAGACCCGTCGCGCATCAGTTCAGGGCGTTTTCTCAGCAGCTCCTCAACGGTGGTCTCGGCGGGTTCTTTTCCCTCGCGGCTCGCAATATCGCGGCGCACGTTGGCGAGCAATTCGCCATGGACATGTCGCACCAGCAGCGATGCAGCCACTTGTTGATCGGCGCGCGGCCGCGCGGCCAGGGCGGATTCAAACAGGGTGATACTGTTGCACGTTCCCAGTCGGTCGAGCGCAAGCTGGTAACCTCGTTGAACATCTACACCTTCGTGCAGCAGCACTTCCAACAATTCGTCCACATTATCGTCGGTATCGGGAATTTGTCGCAGCGCGGCCGCAGCCGCTTCACGATCCCCGACCGGCCGCATGTACATCCAACCTTCACGAACTTTTCCTTGCTTCAAGAATCCCTCACCGACGCGGCGGCAGTTGTCGATCAAGCCATGTTCCAGTTTCATCTCTACCGCTTCGGGTAGTTTTTCATTGCGGTCAGCTTGCGTTGGTGCCAGTCCTAACTGCAGGCGCAAGCGCATTTTCAGTGCTTCGAAAAGCTCGTGAAAACGGCCTTGCGACTCAAGGTAAGTGATCAAACGTTCGACGACTGCGGCGTGGCCTGACTGTTCGGTGACGCGTTGTAGTTCGTCGAAGATTTGGGTAGTGGATTCCATATTGTCCGTTTGTCCGTCAAACTAGTCGCTCATGCCCCCTGGCGGCGAAGGTAGGAAAAGGGGAAAACTGCTGGGCTTCCTCATTGTAGCTGCTCGAGCCCAATCGATCGACGCGGCATACCGCGCGGGCTCAAGCTGTGGCTGATTGGCCCCTGAGCAGCTCCGTTTTGACCTATATTTCCAAAGACCTGTCATGACTGATGACCCGATTTCATTCGCTGGCCTGCGGGTGGCTGCTCTCGAAAGTCGTCGACGCGACGACATGGAACGTTTGATTACCAAGTTTGGTGGACAAGCCTTCGTGAGCCCTTCGATGCGCGAAGTGCCCATCGAAACGAATCCTGAAGCGGTCGATTTTGCCTATCGCGTCATGACCGGTGAGATCAACATCGTGATCTTCCTGACAGGCGTGGGGCTGAAACATCTGCTAACAGCCATCGAGCGTCATCTCGATCGGCAGCGATTTCTCGATGCGTTGTCCGATATTACCACCATTGTCCGCGGTCCCAAACCGGCTGCCGTGATGCGTGAATTGGGCTTAACGCCGACGGTCAAAGTGCCTGAGCCCAACACTTGGCGAGAATTGCTGCGATCCATTGATGAACAGGTACCGATAACTAATCAAAAGGTCGGCTTGCAGGAGTATGGCAAATCCAATTCCAGTTTGATTGCTGGGCTCGAGGCGCGCGGCGCGGAAGTCATTCGTGTGCGGGTCTATCAATGGGAACTGCCCGAAGACCCCAGGCCACTGGAAGACAACATTCGCGCGATCGTGGCGAGACAGCGCGATGTGCTGCTCCTGACCAGCGCCCACCAAGTTGCCAATATGCTGCGCATGAGCGCGGACTTGGGACTCGAAGAACACTTGCGGGCCGCACTTCAGCAGATGATCGTCGCGTCCATCGGACCAACGACTAGCGAGATGCTCAGGCAGAATGACCTGCCTGTCGACCTGGAGCCTGAACATCCCAAAATGGGGCATCTGGTGCAGGAGAGTGCCGCTCGCGCCGCCCACCTGCTGGCTGGACGTCGGGTGTCCGTCAACGTCATAGAAAAAACTGGTAAGCCTCTCATGGATACGCAAGCTGCTTGGTACGACGGTCCTTTCATGCGTGCCTGCCGTCGCGAGTCCTCCTCGGTAACGCCGGTCTGGCTGATGCGTCAGGCCGGCCGCTACATGGCCGAGTATCGCGCCGTGCGCGAAAAAATGAGCTTCCTGGAACTGTGTAAAGACTCGGCTTTATGCGCCGAAGTTATGGTGACAGCGGTCAAAAGATTAGGCGTTGATGCGGCGATCATCTTTTCCGACCTCTTACCCATTCTAGAACCAATGGGTATGGATCTTGAATTTGCCAAAGGTGATGGACCGGTTATTCATAACCCGCTGCGCGTGCCTGCTGATGTCGATCGAGTGCAAGAGCTGGTTTCCATGGAAGCCCTCGATTTCGTTACGGAGACGGTGCGTTTAACGCGACAAGAAATAGCGTCTGAAATTCCTGTCATCGGCTTTGCTGGCGCACCCTTCACGCTGGCTAGCTACATGATTGAGGGTAGTGGTAGCCGCAATTATTTGCACACGAAGATGTTGATGTACCGCGACCAAGGGGCATGGAAAACATTGATGAGCAAACTGGCGCGATCGATCTCGCTCTACTTGAACGCACAAATCGCTGCCGGTGCTCAATGCGTGCAACTCTTTGACTCATGGGCCGGTTGCTTGTCACAGCAAGATTATCATCACTACGTCTACCCTTACGTCAAACAAATTATTGATTCGATCGCACCGGGTGTACCCGTCATCAATTTCGCCACCGGAAATCCGGCGCTGTTGCCGCTCTTGCGGGGTGATAGCCGCACCGTGGTTGGCATCGACTGGCGTATCCCACTGGATGTCGCTTGGCAGCAGGTGGGCTATGACCGCGGCGTGCAGGGTAACTTAGATCCGATTGCCTTGTTCGCTGATGCGGAAACGCTGCGCGCGATGACGACCGATGTACTGCAGCGAGCGGGTGGTCGCGCAGGCCATATTTTCAACCTGGGGCATGGCATCTTACCGCAGACCGATGTCGACCAAGCGATTGCACTGGTTGATATGGTCCACGAGTTAAGCCAAAAATAATTTTGATACGCCTGGCTAGGATACGGCAGGTTGCGTGGCCGGTACGGGGATGACCTCTGTGTACAGGGTCCGCTGCAGAGTTTGCAATAACTCGAATCGGCGCGCATCGATTATTTTGTTCTGCAGCAGATCGTCCAACTGCCAGAGTCCTACGTCCAGCATGAGCACTGACGGAGTTGGTAACTTCAGTCGATCCGCCAAGTTTCTTAACAGGCGGCTTTGGGTACCTGTCAGTTGGTGAGCTCGACAAAGTTGTGCGAATAGCTTGTGACGATTCAGCAAGGGCTTGCCGAGAAACTTCCTGTGCAAGTAAATTCCACCGAACAAGCCTGCCAAGGCCACACCTACGACCAATAGCATGACTAGCAGCGGCCACATGTCGGTGCGACGATTATTAAACGCTTCGTGTACGGCTTCAATCCGCGCGTCAGCGATCACAAACAACGGAAAGGCAAGGCTCGTCATATCAATTCCTGCGTGGCTACTGAATGTGAATCGTGAACGCGTTGGCGACGGCGGAGCGCCCGGTTGGCGGCATCTTGGATGTCCGTACTCGCATCGCTCAGCAATTTGGGCAATAACTCGTCAATCACTTCATTTCCTAAAGCGCTTAAGACATCGATCACGCGCACGCGAACTTCCAGTCGTGGATCGATCAGCATGGGGGCCAGGTGCTTACCAACCGCTTCGGACAGGTCGAGCAATTGCGTGGCTTGCAGGGCCGCCATACGCCGCTTCGGCGATGGACTTTCCAATTCCTTAACCAGAAAATCAGCTATGTTCGCATCCATCAAGCCAACAATTTGCGCCATGGCTTGGCACATCGTAGTTGGCCAGATGCGAATATGTTCGATCAAACGCTGGATGGTAAAATCTTGCAGGCAAGTTCTGGCGGCTTTTTGCAAGATCACCGACGGCATGGTCGTCCACAGGGCGATCTCCATGAGCGCTGGGCCAAACGAGTCGGGCTTGGGAATTCCCGCCAGTGTTACTTGCAGTTCTGCAACCACTGCCTCCAGTTCTGGCCGACGACATTGACTGACGATATCAGCCGCAATCTGGCGACCTTCCGCGCCACTCGACTTGGCCAGCCGCAACGCACCTCGCAAAACTTGGCCAAAATCTTGACTGGACGCCGACACGAGCATCCATAATCGCTTCTCTTCTTCAAAGCTCTTGGGTTTGATTAGCTCGATGTCTTGAAGGCATTCCAGTGGTTCGAGTTCTCGCAGGCGCCTGAGCAAGCCGGGGAAATGATCATCGTCAACGATCAGTGTCAATTCCAACGCCAACTCAGGCACAGCCTTTTGAATGAGCGATTTGAGCACGGATCGGGGCGTAGTCGGTCTCAACGCGTACCCGGCCAGCAATTGCAGCACACTCCGTTCATTGGATTCATCGAGCCGCTCGAGTACGACACGAAAGGCCGTGTTGCCCGGGTCGGCAATGAGTCCTCGCTGGAGTGAATCATCCCAGTGCACTAGCGCTAGCCAAGCGTCGACGACCTGTCGACACCCGTGACTGGGGATATCTTGCAAATAACCGTACAGCGTTTCGAGCATAGGATGGCGGATACTCATGACATCGCGTCCCGTGCGCGCGCGTTCCCCCCAGATTCGACATAGTTCTTGCAAGCACTCGTTGGCCTGAACTTGCAAGGCATGACGCGAATCCGTGACGATCTTAACTATTTCCGCCAGCGACTCCGTTAAATTGAGGTTCGCAATGGCTGGGAGTACAGCGCGTTTCTCCGCCAGTGAGCCATTGGCTAACGTATCTTTGGCAACAGTTTGAAATTGCTGGCTGTGTGCCTGAACCAGTCCAAGGTCCTCTTCTGAGAGATTTTCCCAGTGCATCAAAATTGCCTTTTTAGCACTGGACTCAGGCCGAGCTAGTAGCAGCTCCAGACTCAGATGGCGAACGTGCGCATCGCAGACTGCTAGACCGCTAGTGAGCACGGCCACCGCGGCTTCGTTGCGAGTATCCTGTAGCACGTTCCAGGTAATTAAGCGTGGTATGAGTTGATTCACGATTTTTCCTCCGCGAAATCGTAGCCCGTGGTCGCGCCATTTCGCGGCGGATTGCCTAAACCGCACGCTTTTGCCACAAGGCGCCGGATAGTTATCGCAATCATGCTGTTCAGTACCGTCTGGATGGCCTATCCTGAATGGAGCGATGGGTTCGAACACAGCGATCAATCCGCCGTGAAGACCACCCGTTGTGAAATCCAAGCGAGGCAGGACAATCGTCTGCAGAGCGGTCGCCAGAGCTCACCTTCGTCGAGCTCTGCTCTGTGGATCGCCGGCGCGGTTTTCCAAGCCAGACATAACTACGTCAACTTGCAGCTCGCAAAGATGAAGACATGGGATCGATAGCATGAGAAAATCCGAACAAGTGGTTGACCAGGAGTACCTACAGATTCGGGCCAAGATTCTGGAGGTCGCCGCCTTTTTCGATCGACTCGATCCAGCCGCCAGTAGCTCGCCAAGCCTGGCACCTAAACTGGAGCTGCTGCGTGGCGGCTGCGAGCTTTTGTTGGATGCCGAGGACAACAAAGCAGCCCGCGTGCAACTACTGTTTAGTCGGCAATACGACGCACAGTGGCGGCAAACGATGGGTGTCTAACCCGCATCCGGCGGACGGCCACGCCAGCCAGGATCGCCGTGCAGCTTACCCGCACAGCGGATTCTGTTTAAAACCCGCACTGTAAATTTTGCTCTCGGAGTCACACCGTGTATTTTGTCGATCCTCACATCCACATGGTCTCGCGCACGACCGATGATTACGAGCTGCTAGCCAAGATGGGATGTGCCGCCCTCAGCGAACCCGCGTTCTGGGCGGGTTTTGATCGCGGCAGTGTCGAGAGCTTTCGCGATTACTTTCGGCAACTGACGGATTTTGAACCGCGCCGCGCAGCCCAATACGGCATTCAGCACTTTACGTGGTTGTGCATCAACGCCAAAGAAGCGGAAAACGTCTCGCTGTCTCGCGAAGTGATCGCCATGATACCCGAGTTTCTCGACAAACCCAATGTGCTGGGAATCGGCGAGATCGGCTTAAATAAAAATACAAAAAACGAGGCCACCATCTTTCTCGAGCATCTTGAATTGGCCGTCAAGCATCAGCAACAAGTACTGATTCACACACCTCACTTGGAAGACAAGTATCAAGGGACGAGAATGATTCTCGACATGCTGATGGGTGACGCGCGCATCGAGCGTCATCGCGTCTTAGTAGACCACGTCGAAGAGCATACCATTGGACCAGTGCTCGAAGCGGGCTTTTGGGCTGGCATGACGCTTTATCCGGTCACCAAATGCACTCCACAGCGTGCGGCCGATATGATTGAAAAGTATGGCCCAGAGCGTTTAATGGCCAACTCTGCCGGCGATTGGGGACCCAGCAAACCCACGGCGGTCCCAGACCTGATTCTGGAACTGCGCCGCCGCGGCCATTCCGAGGCAGCGATCCGCCGCGTCGTGTACGAGAACCCCGTGGCGTTTTTCTCGCAAAGCAAACACTTTCAAAGGCCACGCGGTTAAGCCAACTAAAACTATTGCAGCACGTTGATTCTAGGTTTCTCGGGCTCGGCTGCGGCGTCGGCTTTTGGTGGCGTATTTGTCGCTGGCGGCACAGGTTTGGCATCGGCCCCCTTGGGGATGCTAGGTTGCGTGACGCGCGGCGTGCTAATCGTCGCTTCGCTAACAAGGGGATTGGCCAGCTTGGTGCCCATGATGAGCGCCAGGAAGATGGTGATGCTCAGGTATAGGACATAATGCAACAGCCCTTGCAGCACTTCCAATTCAAACGTTAACACCGACACGAACATGCCGATAACAATCATGATCGGCAGCATGACCAGCAAATCGAGCCCGCTGAATTCCGCCATGGTCTTGTAATTGGAGAGGTAACTCGGGATGAAGTAGTAGAGCAGCCAGGTGAAGGCAAACACGACCGAGCAGATGCCGGCACGGATCCAAAGTTCCTTGCCCGCGTAGCTATCCAATTCGTCGTCTTGCAGAAACCAGTAGCCGAGGTAGGCCAAGGGAGGAGCCAATAGCAAGGCACCAATTGCCAGGAGTGCTGTCGCCGGTTCTTTTCCAGAAAAGCGAATGCCAAGGGCCAGACCAAAAATTACCAAACTGGACAGGCCAGCGGTGAGCATCACGGGCAAGCTGACTTTGAAGTCTTTCCGTCGAATCGGCTTGAGGACGCTCTTGCCCTTCGAATCCTTTGGACCCGTCGCCTCGGGCGCATGAATGACAACTTCTTCAGCTTTCTCCGGGATCTTGATTGGCTTACGACAATTCGGACACGGACCGGTCTGGCCAGCGAACTTATCGTTGACGGTAAATCGTTTGAGGCAACTGGGACAAGTGACTGGAATTGGCATAAAATGATTCGGAGAGAGTTTGTCGCACATCCAAGGTCTAGCGTAGTTCACATTTTGAGATTTTATAGAAAAGCGGTCGATGCACGCTACTGGGAGCAAGCCGAATCAAAACAATTCAGCTCCACTCAATGTGGTGCTGTACCAGCCGGAGATTCCGCAGAACACGGGCAACATCGGCCGCACCTGCGTCGCGCTGGGGGCCAAGTTGTGGATTGTCCGCCCGACTGCCTTCCGGCTGGACGCCACCCAATTGAAACGCGCGGGACTGGATTACTGGCAACATCTCGATTGGGCGACGGTGGATAATTGGGAACAATTGCTCGAGCAACTACCGCTACATCGCTTCTGGTTGTTCACCAAATTTGCAACGCGGTCCTACCACACCGCGGCCTTCGCGCAGGGCGATGTGTTGGTCTTCGGATGTGAAACAAATGGTTTGCCCGAGAAATTGCGGCAGGCCTACGCGGATCGACAACTGTGCCTGCCAATGCCTGGACCGGTGCGCAGTTTGAACTTGGCGACTGCGGCTGGGATTGCCATGTACACCGCCGCCGCGCAAATCGGTGTCTTGGATGCCGCCCTGGTCGCACCCGTTATACCGGAACTTGCATGAGTTTTTTGTCTCATCCCGTTTGCCGCCTTGGGCTGGCCATGCTGCTGCTAACGGCCCGGCTCGCCCGCGGCCTGGCCACGCCTCCCGATGCGGATGACGTGACGTTGCAAGGGATGTGCCGCGCGGGTCTGACCGAAAGCGCGATCCTTTACGCTACGGCCCAAAGACAACTTTACCAAGCAGATGGTGAACGCCTGGCGCGGTGGACTCAGCGAATAATGGAATGCGAGGCGCAAGCGGCGCTGCGGAATGCGAACGAGGCGACCGGGCATTGGCAGCGGTGCAGCGAGTTGCGAGGCAACTTTGACCAAGCGAACCCCCAGAGTCCACGTGCGCCGTGGCTGGCGTGGCAGGCCGCGCGCTGCCAATTGCTGCGCATTCATGACCATGTGGCACGCTGGTTGGCTGCACCAGCCGCCGTGCAGCAGCGTGAACAGGCGCTCGAAGCGATTCGCCTGCTGCTGATGCAATTGGATGGCATCGAAGCAGACATTAAAGTGCGTCAGCCGTTGGCGGCCAAACTGTCCCCCAAAGATTTATCACAGGCGCCGGCAGAGCAATTAGCCCAATTGAAGTTAGAGACGGTGCTACTCCGCTGTGAAGCCTTGCTCGCCCGTGCACGACTGTATGAAAGCGGCTCGCGCGATCGATTGGGTGCCGCCACGGAAGTCGAAGCGCAAGCGACACCGGTGCTCAACCGGGCTGATTCGCAGTGGTCGGCGCGGGCTAGCCTGGAAGTGGCTCAGGCCGCTGCTTGGTTGGAAATCGGCCGCTCCGCTGAAGGGCTCGCACAACTCCAGAAACTTGCCCAGTCAGCCAGTGATGGCCCCACGCGAACTCGCGCCGCCGTGCTCGCAGTCGAATGGTTGGTGGCGAAGCAACAATTGAGCCAAGCCCGTGTTTTTGCCGATCTCTTAAAGTCTGCCGACGCCGGAGTGGAAGCTGATTTGGCTGACATGCGCCTGCGACTAGCGGAATTGAGCACTTTATCGACGGAAAAAAAGGAGCCGGAGCTGGCGATGTTGCTGGCTCAAGCTAAATCCA
>JBBQRC010000086.1:0-11072 GCA_038215215.1 Pirellulales bacterium | reverse complement strand
AAACGCCCGCGTCAACCGGTTTGGCGGATGGCGATTGCGGTGGACGACGGGTTTACCGTTGTCCCCAATGAGCCGCAGGTGCTGGCCGAACGCGAGTCTGCGACATGGCTGATCACCAGCGCAGATGCCCAATCCCCGCGCACAAGCCTGACTCTGCAGGTGCAGATGAGTTCCGGGAGACAAGCCGCTTTGAAATGGAAAATTGCCGCCACAACCGAAGATTTCCCCAACCTCTCGCTGCCTGTGGGCGAAAAATTGCTGCAGCCTTTGCAGGAACGACTGCGAATCTTTGCGCAGATGGCAACGCTAGAGACCGATCGCTTGAAGCAATTAGCGGCCAGCGGTGTTCCCAGCGACGTGCGCACCGCCGTAAACCAGCAACGCACTGCGCTGGAAATTCAAGGCAAGCTGGCGGTGCGACTGTTGACCTTCGTCGCCTCAGCCCAGCAGCTTGACAGTTGGCTGCATGGCCATGTCGCGCTGTTTGCCGAATTGCGCGACAGCCCGGCGGCAGGTGCAGATTTGATCTTGCAGTTTGGCGATTGGGCTAGTTTAGCGACCGCGCAGGCTGAACCTGATCTTGAAAAACCAGCGAACGATGCCAGCCCCGATGAAGCCAGCCCCCATGAAGTGAGCGCCCGGGACTAAACCCCAGGGAGCAAGCCTCGTCCGCTCGGCTCCAGCCATTCGGGTTCGGGACCATTTAGGTTCGGAACATCGAACCTGGAGGGTTACTTTGTCGCAAGGTGTTCGCCAATCCAATGTTCTAGTTCGGCCCAGTCAACGGCCGGCAGCTTAGACAAATCGGGGCGCAAGCGCACTGCATCGTGGATATAAATGTGTTGGATTTCGTTTTGCGGAACGTCCGTGTTCCAGTGGACAAGCACGCGGATGCAGCGAGGGAGGGACCCGGGAACCTCTATTTCGTAGCCGCACAAGAGTGGCACTTCAAGCCAACCGAGTTGCCTGGCGGCGAGTGCAGGGAATTCGGCGTAAAGGTCTTTGGTCACAGTAAAAATGGCGCTTGCAATGTCGGTCGATTTGACCTGATTGCGTCGAATCAAAAGTGCTAGCATCTGCCGCGTCGCGTTCAGAATCGCTTCTCGCGAATTTTCAGTGACTGTAGTTGCGCCTCGGACGCCGCGGCAACATAACGTCATAACTAGCCTCAGGGAAAGGATTTGCTGAAGGGCGGTGCTCGATACTGTATCCGCACGTTACTATATCATCGTAGGTTGAATTTGTTCAGACCCACGTCCAGTAGATCGTATTCCGTAAATCGCACTATTCAATAGCTGAGCCATGACCGAAAACAGCCCCGCCTTGGACGCCGAACAGGCTTTTGATCCGAAACAGTACTCCGTACTGATCGTCGACAATGATCGCGCGCATGCTCGGGCAATGACGGAAAGTCTCGAACGTGTGGGCTATCGGTGCACGGTTGCCACTAGCGGACCAGAAGGTGCGGCCCAGATCGACCAAAACACCTTTCACGTCGTTGTGACCGATTTGGTGATGAATGACTTTGACGGCATGCAGGTCTTACAAAAGGCTAAGCAGTCGCTTCCCGACTGCGAAGTTGTGTTGGTCACAGGCCATGCAACTGTCCCCAAGGCGGTCGAAGCGATGCAGGAAGGGGCGTTCAATTTCCTCGAGAAGCCTATCACCCCGGGACGGCTCCGCGCGGTGACTGCCAAAGCGGTCGAAGCGGTCCAGTTACGGCAGACGAACACTGAACTACGTCAGCGACTGGACGAAAAATTCGGCTTTGAAGGGATTATCTTTACCAGTGCTAAGATGCTCGACGTGATCGAGCGGATCAAACGTATCGCGCCGACGGATGCAACGGTGCTGATCACCGGCGAAAGCGGGACGGGGAAAGAAATGATCGCCCAAGCGATTCACCAGAACAGCCCTCGCAAAAACAAACGTATCAAAGCACTTAATGTGCGCGCCGTCTCCGAGAATCTCGTTGAGAGCGAATTGTTTGGTCACATCAAAGGTGCCTATACGGATGCGGTGAGTGATCGTATGGGCGCCTTCGAATATGCCAATGGAGGGACGCTGTTCCTAGACGAAGTTGGCGATATGCCAATGAGCACTCAGATTAAGTTGTTGCGTGTTCTCGAAGAGAATCAGATCACGCGGGTCGGCGACAACAAATCGATCAAAGTGAATGTACGATTGCTGAGCGCCACCAACCGTCCACTTGAAGACATGGTGGCGCAAGGGCTATTTCGCAATGACTTGTTCTATCGGCTCAAAGTCGTGACCGTTCACTTGCCTCCGCTGCGCGAGCGACCTGAAGACATCGTTCCACTGATGGACCATTTTAAGAAAATGTTCATCCGTCGCCATAGCAAGGGAACGTGCGGCTTTGCACCCGCGGTCACCAAACGCTTTTACGGTTACGAGTGGCCCGGTAACATTCGGCAGTTGCGCAACTTCGTAGAGACGATGGTCGTACTTGATACCGACGGTGTGCTCGATCTGGACGACTTGCCACCCGAGTTGATGCAGGACGGCGATCGTGTGCTGCTGTCCACTTCCGACAGGGCCGTGGTCCCGACGATTGCGACCATCACCACAGGCGATACGGAATCCATGCTGCTGGGACGCACTATGGACGAAATTGAACGCTGGGCCATCGAAGAAACACTCAAACTGACTGCCGGCAATCGCGAAGAGGCAGCTCGCATTCTGGCCATCGGTGCGCGTACACTGTACCGCAAACTAGACAAATACAAACAGGACGCCGGTGGCGACGGCGAGGCGACCCGAGCCTCTTCCGCAGAAGAAGATTCTGCCTGAGGCTCATGTGCTTCCCAGCGGGATATACATCGACCGCTGTAACCAGCGTAACGTAGGCCGTAACCAGCGCTGTGCTGATGCGGCGAACAACCACGTTGCCGTAACAGCCCGCCGTTCGTGGCCGCCACCTGCTACCGCGACTTGTGGTAGATCAGCCAATACGTGACGGGAATCACAAACAAGGTGAACAGCGTCGAGGCCAGCAGCCCAAAAATTAGTGACCAGCCAAGCCCCGAGAAAATAGGGTCAAGCGTAATTGGGATGGCTGAGAGCATCGCCGCCCCCGCGGTCAACAGTATCGGGCGAAGCCGGACGACGCGGCTCTCAAGAATTGCATCAAACAAGGGCCGTCCGTTGGCAACCGCTTGCTCCATGAAGTCGACCAAAATGATCGAATCACGAGTCACAATTCCCGATAGAGCGATCATGCCGATCATGGCGGTGGCGGTGAAAAACACGGGATCAGGAAAGCCGCCAATTGGTGAGCTGAGGAGTGCGTTCAGCAGGTAAAATCCTGGCATTACACCGAGCGTGGTCAACGGGATTGCCAACATAACAATCAGCGGTACGACAAACGAGCCGGTTTGAGCGACGAGGATGATGTAAATCATGACCATGGCGGCACCAAAGGCTAGGCCGAGGTCGCGAAAGACGTCGAGCGTAATCTTCCATTCGCCTTCACCAGCAAAATTCACACGAATGCCCTCGGGCACGCGCCAAGGGATATCACTACCGTTGTGAAGGAACGTGCGAGCGTTGAGCGGCCGTGGTGGTGCGTCCTCAACCGCAGCGGAACCAGCGGCTTGCTGGTCGGCTAGCAGATCGATCACGCACTCCGCAGGTGGCCGGCCGGCGCACTCCGCAAAGACATAGGCGATGCGCTGCAAATTCTTGTGGTAGATGGTTTGACTGACACGCGCAGTACGCCATTGACCAAGTTCGGCCAGCAGCACCAGCGCGCCACTTCGCCCTTTCATGGCGATTTGAGCGAGGTCGTCGGGACTGGAACGTACGGCACGGGGCAGACGGAAGGTCAACTGCAGTGGCTGGCGTTCCCCTTCCACAGGCATGGTTTGCACGGCGTCCCCTGCCAAAGCAATACGTAACGTGTCAGCGATTTCAGCCACTGAGACGCCTGCCAAAGCAGCTTTTTCCTGGTCTGGGACAAAGATTAACTTGGTAACCGGCGTTTCGCGCACATCATCGACTTCGACCACTCCGGGCTCGCGCGCCATACGCTGACCCACCGTAGCGGCTGCGTCGAGCAGTTCCGCGTACTGCTGTTCGGGCTGACCAGTGATCTCCGCCACCAGCGTGGCGAGCACCGGCGGTCCGGGGGGCAATTCAACAATGTTAAGCTTGCCACCGGCAGCCTGTGCAACCTGCGTCAACGCTTCGCGCATCCGCAAACCGATACCGTGACTCTGCAAACTACGTTTCTTTTTGCCCACAAAATTAACACGCATTTCGCCTTGGTGCGGTAGGCTCCGCAAGTAGTAGTGTCGCACCAGACCATTGAAGTCAATGGGTCCCGCTACACCGACATAGCTGGTGTAGTCGGTGACCTCGGGGGTGTTTGCAACAACCGCTTCCAATTGGCGCATCACCGCATCGGTGCGCTCCAGCGTGGTCCCCTCTTCCATATCGAGGACTAGCAGAAATTCGTTTTTATTGTCGAAAGGGAGCATTTTGAGCGGGACCATCCGCAGCGCACCCAGTCCCGTTGCGGCGGCCGTCAGTGCGGCCATCAAGAGCAGAAACGCGATAGCGCGAAAGCGATTCTTGAGCAGCGGCAGCATCAGCGGACGAAAAAAGCGATACAGCAACGTTTTCTTTATCTCTTCCGGATCGTACGCCGCCTGATGTCCTCCCGCCAGCGCCTCTGAAGCCGCCGGAGAATTGCCATCCGTTTGTATGTGCTCTGGATCGGATTCGTCGTTCGGATAATGTCCCTTGAGCATCTGGTATGTCAGCCAAGGAGTGATTGTGAACGCCACCAGCATCGACATGGCCATGGCCACAGGCACGTTCAGGGCCATCGGTGACATGTAAGGCCCCATCATCCCGGTAATGAAGAACATCGGTAGAAAACTGACAACAACCGCCAAAGTGGCGCTGATCAGCGGAGGTCTAATTTCGGCGACCGCGTCCAAGACGATGCGTCGAGAGGCTCGCTTGCGCGCCGCAAAGTGACGCGCTATATTTTCGACGTCGACGATGGGGTCATCAACCAGCAGACCGAGAGCCAAGATCAGTGCGAAGAGCGTCACGCGATTGATGGTGTAACCAAACAGCAGATTAACCGCTAACGTCAATCCGAAAACGACGGGGACGGCTACCGAAACGATCACTGCCTCGCGCCAACCGAGCCCGAACGTGAGTAGCAAAATGACGATGACGATGGCGATACCAAGCGCTTCGATCAATTCATTAACTTTATGGTCGGCAGTCAGCCCATTATTGCGCGTAATCACTAAATCGACGTCACTCGGCAATACCGTCTCGCGCAAGTGTTCGGCTTTGGCAATCACGTTAGCGGCTACTTGTACGGCATTGGCACCCTTCTGCTTGGAGATCGCGATGGTCACGGTCGACTGACTAGCAAAAGCGTCTGCTACGCGCAGGTCTGCTGCGTGCCGGTCCGCGGGCATGCTTGAATGCGGATCGCTACCAATGACGGTCCCTGGGCTGCCGCTATGGGCATCGAAATTGCGCGCCGCTCCCCAACCGTGGCGAACATAATTTTCAACTTCTGCAGCACCGTCAATGACCGTGGCGATATCTTTGAGAAAGACGGGGCGTGCCCCGAAAACTCCCACGACGACATCCGACAGTTGCGCCGCGCTCGTGATGCGCCCCGCCGCCTCGACGCGGTACGTCTGGTCTGCACGCGTAAACATGCCCGCAGGCACAGCGACATTGGCCCCTTGTACAGCGCGCGTGACATCGAGAGGAGTCAATTGATGCGATTGCAGTTGCTCTGGATCAAGCTGGATGGTCATGGTTCGCGATTGTCCACCAATCACCAGGGAGCGACTGACATCTTCAATCGTCGACAATCGCTCAACCAATTCCTCGCCAATCCGCCGTAAAGCATAACCGTTGTTGTCGGCACCGGTGATCGCCAGTGTCACGAGCGGAACATCGTCGATTTCCACCGGTTTCATCACCCAACCCGTGATTCCTGGCGTGACAGAATCAGCATTCTCGTCAAGTTTTTTGAAGAGCTTGACCAAGCTGCGTTCGCGGTCTTGGCCGACATAAAAGCGGACCGTGATGATGGCAGCATTATCCTGGGACATGCTGTACACATATTCGACGCCGTCGATCTGGTAAAACATCCGCTCAAGCGGCGTAGACACCAATTGTTCCACTTCCGCTGCAGTGTGCCCAGGAAATTGAACATAGACATCGGCCAGCGGAACCACGATCTGTGGATCTTCCTCACGCGGTGTAATGAGCAATACGCTGATGCCGATAATCATCGAAAACAGAATCAGCATGATCGAAAGCTTGGAGTGCAGGAAGAGGCGAACAATTCCTGAGAGCATATCCGTATGCCCATCGTCAGCGCGATGTCGAGGTGACATTAGTTGCTCCTCGCTGGAGCCGGTGAGGCTACCACGACGCGCTCGCCAGCCTTCAATCCCGATAATACTTCGTAGTTACTGTCTAATAATCTCCCGAGTTGTACGTGTCGACGAACCAGTGCTTGTCCCACGACGGCGTCGACCAAGGTCAGTTGACCGACATGCTTTACGGCCGTCGCCGGAATCACCGTGATGGTTTCATCGCCCAATGGCAACAGGAGGCGTCCGAACATCCCGCTGTAGATACCAGGTGGACACGGACCACTCACTTTTACTTGAAATGAACGACTCCCTACATCGGCTTGCGGTACGACTTCACGTACCGTGGCTAGACATTCATAGTCAAAAGACTCCAGCTTAGCGGGTAACTCCTGTCCGATCTTGAGTTGCATCGCCAATGACTCTCGCACGTTTGCAACTAGCTGCATCTGAGTTGGGTCATAGATCGTCAACAGCGTTTGACCTGGCACCACCGTATCACCAGGCTCCACTTGCTTATCCACGACGATGCCGCCGAAGGGTGCCAAGATCGTGGCGTATCCAAGAAACACCTTGGATTCTTCGATCGCGCGGGACGCGCGCTCCACTTCCGCGGCGCTGGTACGTACGGCGGTCGCTGCCGCTTCGAATTCAGCCCTCGAGATTGCGTTGCCCTGCACGAGTTGTTGAGCCCGCAACAGATCGGACTGAGCTTGTTGCGAATTGGCCTCAGCAGCTTGCAACTGCGCTTCAGCCTGTTTTAATCGCGACTGCAATTCATCGTCGTTAAGCTTTACAAGCACTTCATCGGCGTCTACACGCTGCCCCGCTGTCACCCGCACTTCTATTACTTTGGCTAGAAACTTGGCGGCAATCGCGGACTCGTGAATCGGCTTGATCGTCCCTACGGCTGTTTCGTAACGCGGACGCTGGATGGTCTGCACTTCGACAATCACAGCATCTGCCGGTATCGAACGTGCTTGATGCGCAGACTGTTCAGGCACTTTAGAATCGAAACTGCCAGCTAGAAAGGCTAGCAACCCAGCAACTCCTACCGTTCCCAGGATCGCCACCAACCAGGTCCCTGAAGAGGCCAGTAGGCGAAACAAATGGGCAGGAAAAAATGATTTTACAGACGCCGGTGTCATGAAACTCCCCCTGATCATCAGTGGCAATCGATTGGCTAGGTTGACGCAGCGAAGGCCGACGCACGTCGACGGTGCACTAAACTGCGCATGAACCGCCGTCTTTGGCCTGATTCCATGGCATTTTGGAGAGCATGTGCATCATCGGGCAATAGTCGGTCAAACCCGCGAAGACTAAACCCGCGCCCACGAAAGCGGTGAGACCAAGGAATAGCGGATCAACGTAACTGAGCGCGATCCCCAACAGGGCTATGGTGCCGGCCAGCATACGCATTTGGCGGTCGATCGAGATGGCTTTTTTGCCTCGCGTGACCGGCAATCCGGCGGCTACCCAGGCGTTCGTGCCACCGTCGACATTCACGACATTGCTAAAACCCGCATCGATCATTTTTTTGCAAGCTTGGCTGGACCGGCTACCACTCTTGCAGATCACATACAACGGTCGCTGGGCGTCGCCATTTCTCGCAGCCATCAATGACCTGGGGTCCAGCACATCGAGCGGTACGTTGCGAGCGCAGGTCGCGCGCGTGTCTCCAAACTCGGCGGGGGTGCGAACGTCGATCAAGTCTACTGGGCTTTGGTTATTCAGTTCGCACAGTTGTTTTGGGGAAATCGATTGCATACCTACTCCTGGATGTCGACAAAAATTAAGTGGGGGACTTCTTCAAAAACCTGCCTTCAATGCACGCCATCAATTGTGCTAAGTGCGGTTCTGCGACTCTGTAAAACACTTTCCGGCCTTCACGTTCCGTATAAAAGAAGCCGCAACGCAGCATCAATCGTAAGTGCTCCGACGCCACGTTATTGGGAACTTGGCAGTCCTCGGCCAGTTCCCCCACGGTGAACCGCCCGTCGAGCAGCAATTGCACCATCCGCAGGCGGACGGGATGCGCCAGTGCGCGAAGGCATTCAGCCGCTTGCAGGAACGCCGCCGGATCTCCAGTCGGCCTATCAGACTTGGTAGTTTTACAGTTCTTCCCGGCCATCTCGCCCCCTTTAATATCAATATATCGTGACATCGCGACATGTCAAGACAGCTTATTTTTCCAGTTTCCTTATACCGTCTCGCACCGCGTTCGGCGTAGGCTCTGGCCAAGGTTTTTTAATCAGTCGCGTTCGGTTTTGGTCCTCACTGCGATACACTTTGACCGCATGACAGCAATCCTTGGCATCTCCGCCTTCTATCACGATTCCGCAGCCGCCCTCGTCGTTGACGGCACCATTGTGGCGGCTGCGCAGGAAGAGCGCTTCACACGTCGCAAGCACGATGCGGACTTCCCCCGACAGGCTGTTGATTTTTGCTTGAGGCAAGCTGGCATCTCCGCTGCAGATTTGGATTATGTGGGCTTTTATGACAAACCGCTCACCAAGTTCGAACGTCTGCTAGAAACCTACTTAGCTTATGCACCGGCGGGCTATCGCTCGTTTCGACAAGCGATACCGCGGTGGCTCAAACAGAAACTTCATGTGCCTCATGAAATTCGTGAACAATTGGCCGGATATCGGCGGCGTGTTGTCTTTCTCGAGCACCATCAGTCGCATGCGGCGAGTGCTTTTTTCCCGTCGCCGTTCGACGAAGCCGCCATCCTGACTGTCGACGGAGTGGGCGAGTGGTCAACCAGTTGCATCGGTTACGGGCAGGGGAATAAGTTGCAACTGCTGCAGGAGATTCGCTTTCCCCATTCGCTTGGCCTGCTGTACTCAGCCTTCACCTACTACACCGGTTTTCGGGTGAACAGCGGTGAATACAAGCTGATGGGATTGGCACCGTATGGCGTTCCCCGATTCACAGAACAGATATTGCAGCGGTTGCTCGATTTGAAAGCGGACGGTTCATTCCGGCTGGACATGAGTTATTTCAACTATTGCCAAGGACTGACGATGACTTCGCCCAAGTTCCATCGCCTCTTTGGTGGTTCGCCACGCCCCCCGGACTCGCCGATCACGCAACGGGAAATGGACTTGGCAGCTTCCATCCAGGCCGTCGCCGAGATCGTTATGCTCAAGATGGCCAAGCACGCGCGGCAACTCACCGATTCCAAGAACCTGGTGCTGGCGGGCGGAGTGGCGCTCAATTGCGTCGCCAACGGCCACATTTTGCGGGCGGGCGACTTTGAGAACTTATGGGTGCAACCTGCGGCGGGTGATGCGGGCTGCGCCTTGGGCGCCGCGCTGTTTATTTGGCATGAGCTCTTGGACCGATCGCGAACGGCGATGCCCACCGACAGCCAACAAGGATCTTTGCTGGGTCCTGAATTCAGCGATACAGCCATTCGCGCCATGCTGGATGAACAATCCGCCCACTATCGCACCTTTACTTCAACGCCACAACTTTGCGATCAGGTGGCGGAGTTGATTGCCGCCGGAAATGTCGTGGGCTGGTTTCAGGGCCGCATGGAATTTGGCCCTCGGGCGCTCGGGGCCCGCAGTATTCTGGGGGACGCACGCAGCCCCACCATGCAAGCGAAGATGAATCAGAAAATCAAATTTCGTGAGTCCTTTCGGCCCTTCGCCCCCATCGTGCTGCAAGCATATGTCGATCAGTACTTTGAGATGGGGCATGACCAGTCCAGTCCCTACATGCAGCTTGTCGCACTGGTAAAGCCGGATCGTCGATGCACCGTCCATGACCAACGAGCAGTGGGGTTTGACAAATTGAAATTCGTGCGTTCAGAGATCCCCGCCGTCACGCACGTCGACTACTCGGCGAGGATTCAAACAGTGGACACGCAACGCAACCCGCTACTGCATCAACTGCTGAGCCGCTTTCATCAGCAGACCGGTTGCCCAGTGATGATCAACACTAGCTTTAACGTCCGCGGCGAGCCCATTGTATGCACCCCGCTCGAGGCTTATCGCTGCTTCATGATGACCGACATGGATGCCTTGGCAATCGGTAGTTACGTCTTGTTAAAGTCGCAGCAATCAAGCCTCGCTCCAGCCCAACGCGAGCAGCATTTGCGGCGATTCGCACCGGACTAATTCTGGACAGTCATGTATCGCCAGCCTTTAATAAAAGCGATCAGATCAGCCATATCTTGTAAATTCACTTGGGCTTCTACCCCTTCAGGCATCAGTGAGATACCGGTCGCCTTGAGTTCTTGCAGGCTGGCACGGTTGAGCACATGCCGCGAGTTATTTTGCCCACGCAAGATGACCGCATCGCTCGTCTCTTCAGCCATGATCCCTTCGATGACCTGGTCGTCTTCCGTCAGTGCAACGAATCTAAAATAATTGTTGTCAATTGCACGATTCGGATCGAGAATGTTGGTCAACAACTGGCTGGGCTGCTGGGTTCGTGAATCGGAAATATCCGGTCCCACTTGAACCCCAACGCTCCCAACCTTGTGGCAACTGGCGCAGTGTTTGACAAACACCTGCTGCCCACGTAGGGGATCTGCCGTCATGGACAGGCAAGGCTGATAGTCGGCCACAACTTTGGCACGGTTTGAGTTAACGATACTCTCCAAGGCCGCGTCGAGTTGCCGTTTCACTTCGTCTTTTGCGCGCGTAACTAATTTCTTCAGCTCGATGGCCCCGATTTGCT
>JBBQRC010000085.1:0-11080 GCA_038215215.1 Pirellulales bacterium | reverse complement strand
GGCGTGCTGGGCTATGTTAGCCCGCGACCAGCCATTGGAGATCGCGCCACTTGGCCGCAACACTTCAAGAACGCCGGTTATCACACTGCCCGCGTAAGCAAGATCTACCACATGGGGGTGCCTGGTGGCATCGAGGACGGTAGTGACGGTGCGGATGATCCGGCATCGTGGACAGAACGCTTCAATAGTCCTGGTCCAGAATGGAAAGCAGTAGGTGTCGGCGAAACCTTGGAGGGAAACAGCGAGGGTAAGAAGCCAGTCGTGGGCGGCAATACCTTTGTGGTTGTTGAAGCCGACGGGGATGACTTAGTTCATTCCGATGGCAAAACCGCAGCGAAGGCCGTCGAACTGATCGGGCGGGCCGCGGAGCAACCATTCTTCCTGGCCGTGGGCTTCGTTCGGCCGCATGTTCCCTTTGTGGCTCCGAAAAACTATTTCGAACCGTTTCTACCCTACGATAAAATGGTGCTCCCTCCCAAGGTTCATGGCGACTGGGACGATATCCCCAGGGCAGGCATCAACTACAAGACCAGCTTGAACATGCAGATGGATGAACGCCGGCAACGCAAGGCGATCGGAGGTTACTATGCCGCTGTTCGTTACATGGATGCGCAGGTTGGCAAAGTGCTCGCCGCGCTGGAGCAATCCGGTCAGGCGGACAACACCATTGTGATTTTCACGAGTGACCATGGTTACCATCTTGGCGAACATGACTTCTGGGCCAAAGTTAGCCTCAGAGACGAATCGGCGATGGTTCCGCTGATCATCCGAGTTCCCGGTAAGCAGCCTGCGGTTTGCGACTCCTTGGTCGAACTGATTGATCTCTACCCAACCCTGTCGTCGCTGTGCGGTCTGGCTGTACCTGCGCGTCTTCAGGGGCGGGATATTTCGAACATGTTTGATCAGCCAGAACACCAAGTTCGCGATACGGCGTTCTGCGTCGCGCCGTCCAGCCAGGGCTTTCTGCTGCGGGACAATAATTGGGCTTATCTTCAGTACGCTGAGGATGCGTCGAAGGGTTCAGAGCTTTTTGACATGCATCATGATGTGCAACAAAATACCAATCTCGCCGCGTTGCCCGCGTATGCCTCCATAGTCGCTGGCTTTCGCAGTAAACTTGCCGCCAAGCTGGCAGCGATCCGTACCAATGACTTGCAAACAAATAGCCGGCATTAAGCCCGTCGTGAGTCGCTAATGAAACTCAAGTCGATGCACTTCGGCTGCGTAGTGAGATCCAGGACGAAATTTCTCGCGCTGTCATCGAGCCGTTCACTCATGGCACTTGGTTGTCCCAGCCCTACTTCTTTTCGGCCGTCAGTTTCCGCCGGTAGCGGAAGCTCTGAACAAGGCTGGCAATCAAACCAGTCGCTGCCACGATCCCGACAAGAGATGCATACCAGGCGACATCTAAGCCAGGAACGAAATACGCGAGAACGGCGGCGATTACGATGGCAGCGCCAAGCCACAACATCCGCCAACCCGAATAAGCGTTGGCGGGATACCAGATTTCGCGATCTTCCAGTGTGCGGCGGACTCGGAATCCATACCAGGGATTCGGGGGCACTTTGCGTTGGATCAAGGGGATGCTCAGTCCGATCAAGATCCCGCCACTTGCGATAAACACAATCAGTAGAAGTTTCATTGTTGACAGCTTTGCGTCTTTGCTTTCTCCCATTCGCGGCGACACTGGTAGATAACAGGTCCGTATCGAATTTTGGCCGAGAAGTTGTTTTCGCAATCCTGAGGGACGCAAACGGTTTCGCCGAGCGAGAACTCGCGCGGAAAACTCCAGAACGTCGTGACAAATAGCAAGGCAATTTTGTGATCGTGGACTTCACGGCCCATCGTGCTGTTGCGACCGACGACAAGGCAATCTTGGATTAGCGGTTTTTGAAAACCACCGATAACTCCGAGTCGGAAATGACGGGCCACATATTTTCTTGCATCGCAGTGGCGCGCACATTTAGCGACCAGCGACCGGTCAAACGATCGTCATTGGCCGACCGAATTCTCAATATTCCATCGTCTTGACCGGGCGTGAGGGTGAGCGGCTCAGCATCCAGTAGGCCAACGGCTTCTTGAGGCACTTCGAGTGTAACGATCGCATCCTTAGCGAACTGCGCAGAACGCGAAATGACAACCGGTACGTCAAAAGTATCCCCGATATTGATCGTTGAATCGTCGGCCCGTGTAGTCAGTTTCAATACTGCCCCCTCCATGATCATGGTTATTGCGGCGTCGGCTGGCTTCATCAAATAGCGAACGTTGCCCTTTGGATCCGGCACCGCAGCAACGCCGTGCGTGGCCATGCGGATCGTAAACTCTGTTCCCAAGTATTCCGACATCCAAGAAGGATAGATTACTCGTGTAACGTCGGCCGGCACATGAACATCGAGGCCGCGACTCCCGCACAGGTATCGGGCTTGCTCGGCTGCCATCTCCAATTTGATTTCGCCTGTAAAACCATCTCTTCGAACAATTTCCATTTCGGCCAAGCAGGTTGAACCTCGATGGACTTCGCGTTGGCGGGTGCGGTCAATTAGCTGAACATCGAAGGGAGGGGACATCGTCACCGCCAACAGGACCTGCGCAATTCGTCGCTCCGCCGCGTTAGACAAAAAATTTGCTGGCGCGAGTGCAGTCGCCGTTCGGCTTACTTCTGCTCCGTCAATTATGGCAAAGCCGCCAACCTTTATGATGGCCGCATTAACGGCAGCGTCAGGTGTCACCGCCAGCACTGCTTTACATTCGTTTTTGCCAGCTAATATCTTCCAATCTGCAGGAACTGAGACGCCTAGCGGCAACCCGCCTGCCACCAATCGTATCTCGCCTGCGAATCCACCATAGCGCGTCGCCTGGACGGTCACTTCGGTGTTACCGCCCAACGGTGCAACTATCTGTTGTAGCAATGACAGCGAAAAATCGGGAAAGCTACGGCGGATCTGGAGTCGGTAGATCTCATCCGCTGCACCAGTGCGCGATGCCGCGCTACGGAAAATGACGCTGAATACCCCGCTCACATCCGCGTGGAATTCGAGGCCGGCATCGGTCGTACCCGCCAGATCGTCCATTTCGGCAATCTGCTTGCCGTTGGGATCGAGAATGGAGAAGGCTACATCCAACTGGCCACCGACGGCACGCGACTGGAGATCGATCGACCAGAACTCGTCTTTTTCGACGCTCCACAAAAAGCACTCGTTGTCCTGATCCGGAGACAGGACGTTTGTCATGGCGACCGGTGCGGTAACGAGCTTTGAGGCCACTTGGACTTGTTCATCAAGGTCACTAAGCGGAATGTTAACATCGACTGTTCCGAAGGGGGTGGTTAGCGAATGGGTATGGGCGATCAGTTGCGGATCGTTGGGAAATGTAACCACCTGCTGACAAGACTCCATGATGGGTTTTCCGCTAACGACACCGATGCCGACGAACTCGACTTCGCGCGTCGTGCCTCGCTGGCCGGCGGACGGCAATGTGCAAACAACTCGGGGCCCGCGGTTTATGGCCAGTCTATAGACAAACGCGCGGTCTCCTCGAAAATCTGCGTCATGCAACTCGATAAAGTATGTTCTTCCCGAAGCGGCAGAAAATGTGACGACGCCATCTATTCCCTGAGTATCGGAAAGTTCTGTCAACAATTGGCCATCCGAATTGCGGACTCGCAGGACGCCATGGAAACTTGCGCCCAGTCGACGCGCCATGAGTTCAACGGAAATAAGTCCATCCACTTCGGCAACAATCTCGTAACGGTCGACCTCGGTCAATCGACTTAGGCGGCCAGACACGGCCACCGGTAATTCTGGAAGCCGCTGAGGCAGATCGCGTGACCTATCCTCAATGATCTCATGTCCGTGGCTGACATAAAGCATGGCTGTTTGCGAGGCGCCGTTGGCATTAGCCACCTGCCATCGAACCAGTCCAGCCCGCAGGTTCGAATCAACCTCGATTTGCGCGGTGACCTCGCGCGCGACCGGCAGCGCCGCCACCCCTGCCCGCGGTCCAAACCAATACGGTGGCGGAGTTAACTGATAGTCCCCCAGCACTCCGGAGGTCTCAACTCGCACACCGTCGTTGTGCACAAACCACTGCATATCCGGCGTGAAGTCAAAGCCTCCCAAGTGGACTTTATTAGTGACTCCCGCGTTAATAGCCGGTGGAAACGCGTAGCCAAGCTTGGGCGCCTTTTGTGCGCACGCAGTGCCCGCAGTGATCAGCGTCAGGGCAACTAGGTTTGTCCAAAACATCTTGCAATGAAAAATCCGGCTATCCAGGCAAAGTGTCACGTTAAATCGCCGCAGGAGAATATTGTCTTACCTAAAATCACGCGAGCAGCTCGTCGATCCGCTTACCACCAGTAACAATTGGAACTGGTCGTCCAAGTGGCGTATTGTAGACCTTGTCAGCGTCGACGCCTAATAACGCAAAGATCGTACGCAGCAAGTCTTGTATGCCGTAGGGCTGTGTGGTCGGAAAGCTGGCCGTCTTGTCGCTAGCGCCAATAACGGCACCTCTTTTAATACCGCCGCCAGCCAGTATGACTGATTGGCACTGTGACCAATGATCGCGGCCGGCGTCCTTGTTGATACGGGGAGTTCGTCCCATTTCGCCCATCATGACGACCAATGTATCGTCAAGCATACCGCGATCATCGAGATCACTAATCAACGCACTCAAGGCGCGGTCAGTCGGTGGGACGAGGGTCTTCTCGTGACTCGAAAAATTGTCTGTATGCGTATCCCAGCTGCCATGTTCGATGCCGACAAATCGCCCCCCGGCTTCAACCATTCTCCGCGCCAATAGGGCGCATTGACCAATGGATGAGTAGCCATATCGCTCACGAGTCGCCGAAGATTCGGATTGAATGTTAAACGCCTGACGGGCTTTGGGCGAAGTGACTAAATCAACTGCCTGCTGGTAGTAGGAATGGAGCGTTTCGGCTCGGCCGCTGGCTTTTTGCGCTACTCCCAGCCGTTCCGCTTCCGAAAGCAAACGTTGTCGTCGCTCAAATCGCTCATCGGTAATAGATTCGGGGATGTTCAGGTCGCGGACCTTAAAGTCGGGTTGGGAGGGATCGTTGTTGATCGTGAAAGGCGCGTACTTTGCTCCGTAGAATCCTGGCCCGCCAGGCCCCAAGGCATTGGGGAGTTCGATGTAAGGTGGCACCTGCCCGCCCGCGCCTAATTCACGCGAAACAATGGATCCGATCGAAGGATAAAGTTCGTTAAAGGGAACTCCCCTGGCCTGCCCATCCGCGAAACTGGGCGGATAGCCAGTCAGCACCCAGTGCCTTCCCGTTTGATGTGCGTTGTCGTTATGGCTGTGCGACCGAAGGATCGTAAATTTGTCGGCCACTTTAGCGCAAAGAGGCAAAAGTTGACTGATGTGAGTCCCAGGAACAGCCGTTGAGATCGGTCGAAATGGGCCACGAATCTCGGCAGGAGCCTGGGGTTTTAAATCCCACATGTCAATGTGACTAGGGCCTCCCTCAAGCATCAAGAAGATGCATGCCTTAGCTTTGGCAGGCAGGTCGTTGGCGGCCGCGTTGGCTTGCAGTTGAAGGAGCGTCGGCAAGCTCAAACCGCCGAACAGGCCAGTTGCGCCAATCCGAATGCACTGTCGCCGAGTTATGCCATCGCAGTGCCGATGCCTACCGATACTGAGCTTGTACATGTTGGTTCCGAAGCGTTAGTGACTGAACACAAACTCTTTCATATTTAGCAGAGTCCATAGGATATCCTCCGTAGCGGTTCGGCGATCTTTGGAATCCGCAAACGCCCGTCGCATGAGCAGTTGTTCGGCGTCGTTTGGAAATCGTGATAAAGTTGACAAGTAGAGTTCTTCAATAATTTCGTCTGAGGTTAATTCTGACTGTGCCAACTGCGACGCTCGGCCCGATGGCTCATGAATTTTCTGAATTGTTCCGGACGCATTCATCAGATGCAGCGCTTGTGCGATACTCGGCTCGGTTCCGCGTTCACAAGCGCAAACCGTTTCTCGACGCGGTCGACCGAACACTTCCAGGAAATGAGAGGGGAGCTTGTTATCCCAGACCTGAATCGCACGATAACCCTTCGGCCAGCCGTTAAAATCCTCGGCGACACCAGTTGCTTGCGAAATCGCGTCCAGCAGGACCTCCGCCGGCAGCGGCTTCCAGGACGCATGGGAGTAATTCTGCTCGTCGATGTGATTCGATTCGTTCACTTCGGAACTAAGTTGGTAGACCTGCGAATCTAGCAGCGATTCTGTAAATGATTTTAGATCAAAGCGCAATTCAATCAGGTGTTGTGCCAGCGCATCCAACAGCAGCTCATTCGATGCGGGATTGGTCGCCCGCAAATCATCGATCGGCTCCACTAGCCCACGTCCAAAGTAGTGCGCCCACAAACGATTGACAATGGTTCGTGCGAAGAAAGGATTTTCCGCACTGGTTGCCCATTGGGCGAAGACCTGACGGCGATCTTGCCCCACTGCAAAAGTGGCTGGCGGGGCGCCAAGCCCGGCCGCCGGGACGAGTTGAGAGGTTCGCGGATGCAGGACATCCTGCCCGGCTTTGGAAACGATTTTGATGCCGCCTAGCGGATGCACTGAACGCTGAACGCCAGTGAAGAATCCAGCCAAAGAAAAGTAATCCTTCTGATCCCAACGTTCAAAGGGATGATGATGACATTGAGCACATTCGATGCGGACGCCGAGAAAAAGCTGACTAACCGCCCTCGCGATTTTTTCCGGTTCGGACTGGACTTGAAAGAAAGCGGCCGGCGATTCGCTCAGTGTCGAACCTTGCACGGTAAGAATCGATCGCACAAACTGATCATAAGGTACATTCTGTTCGATTTGGCGACGTACCCAGCGACTCATGGCCACCGCACCTTGCGGAGTGATTGTGTCTTTGTCGATTTGCAAAAGGTCCGACCAGCGCTGCGCCCAATAGTCTGAGTACTCGGGGCGCTGCAGCAATTCCGCAACCAATCCACTACGTTTGCCGGCTGTCTGGTCCGCAAGAAAGCGGCGTGCTTCGACTGAAGTCGGCAGGGTACCAATCGTATCGATATACACCCGTCGCATAAACGTTGCGTCGTCTGCTATCGAACTGGGCATAAGATGCAATCGAGAGAGCTTGTCCCAAACCAGCCGGTCGATAAAGTTGTTCTCGGAAGGACGAAGGAACTCGATTGGCCCACTTGGCCGTGTCACCCGGCAAACTCCTACATGTCCTAAATATCGTACGAGAATAGCCGCTTCTCCGGGAACCGCTGTGGCGGCGATCAACCCTTGCCGATCCACTCCTGCAATCGCTTCGTTATTGGACTGAAAGTCGGTTTCACTCGTCACACAGCGTAACGTCCCGGAGGCATCGACTGCTGAGACTCGCAACTGTTGAGTGCCAAGTTCGCTGAGAGTGACCTCCGACGGCTCGGCGACAATGCCCGTAATGGATTGTGTCGAAGGGGGATCAAGCACCATCCCTTCCCGCATCCAACGCTGAAGCAGTCGATCCCAGCGCGAGTCGGGTTCGAACTTCTTTCCGCCCCCATGTGGTACAACCGCTGTTGCTTTACGCAAGAGTAGACTGTTTTTTGGCGAACCCGGAAACACGCGACGTCCGCGCCCGGAAACTACCACGGCTTCGTAGTCCGCCATTGGGTCGTAACCAAAAACACTAAGTTTAAAACCATTCTGCCCTTCGGCTTTCCCGTGGCAACCACCCGAGTTGCAGCCTGCTTTAGAGAAAATCGGTATCACGTCGTGTTGAAAGGAAACCGAGGGAGGGGACGCGATTCCAGAAACTTCAACGGTGACAACAGACGATTTCCCGCTCCAATTCACTCTGACTTCGACGCGCCCTTCTTGAAGCGGAATGACCCGCCCCATAGAAGAAATCTGAATGACATCCGCCTCAGAGATTTGAAATGTGGCTTGACGCGTAACGTCAGTTAAAGTGCCATCGCTCGATCGACCGAATACTAAGAGCTGCGAAGTCGACTCGGGTGAGTCCAAGTGGACTTCCGAGGGGTAAACCTGTAGCCCTGAAATCTCGACCGCCCAACTTTTATCCACTGTGTCGCTTAACAGGAACAAGGTAGCGCAGATCGCCACGAAGTGCCCGCAAAAGGAAAAAGGGAAGCCAGGTGCAGCCATTCAGTTCACCGTTCCGTCTCAGAAAATGCGGGGTCTCATACGGTTCCAGGTGCGGCTGATTGTATCAGGCCAACCGACCTATTTGAAGGTTTAAGAACAAGATTTAAATGCAATCTGGCGACCAGCGCGCCTCAACAGGTGGGACCTTTTGAGTGCGGCGACTCGTCGCCGCTTTCTTTTGAGATAATTTGGTTCTGGAAAGGACATTCAATCGATCTGGCGACTTCACCTGAAATTGAAATGAAACGATTACTGTTTTCTCTCGCCGCTTGACAATATGCTGTGTTGGAAAGGCAAGGCGGCGACGAGTCGCCGCACTCCAAATAAATTTCGCCAGCGCCAGGACTAAGAAAGAAATTCGATGACTCTGAGGAAGGACAACATGTGCCGTGATCTCTGGGACGAGGCCGTTTCGATAAGACCGCGTGTGTTGGAAGATCGTCTTAGGGAATTCACTTGTTGGCGAGCGGCGATAGTCTTTTTTTGCGTGTTCGTACCCAGCCTGACCGCTGCCGCTGAGCCGACTCGGCCAAATATTGTTCTGATCTTCGTGGACAACTTTGGCAATGGCGATCTGGGTTGCTTTGGCTCGCAGCTACATCGGACGCCGAACGTCGATCGGCTAGCGGCTGAGGGGACAAAGTTCACCAGTTTTTATGTTGCCAGCGGAGTTTGTTCGCCGAGTCGCGCTGCGTTGATGACCGGTTGTTATCCGCGTCGCGTGAACCTGCACGTCAGCGGATCGAACCTGCCGGTGTTGAGGCCACTGGATACGAAAGGGCTCAACCCAGACGAAACAACAATTGCGGAGGTGCTCGCATCCGTCGGCTACGCGACCGGTATTTTTGGGAAATGGCATCTGGGCGATCAACCTCCCTTTCTACCGACGCGACAGGGATTCGATGATTTTTTCGGCATCCCTTACAGCGACGACATGACCAAGGACAAATCTCCCACGACCTGGCCCGAACTGCCGCTGATGCGTGGCGAGCAAGTCATTGAAGCGCCGCCGGATCGAGACTTCCTCGTAAAGCGTTGCACCGAGGAAGCCATCGCATTCATCGAAACTCATCGCGAGCGACCGTTTTTCGTCTATCTGCCGCACACGATGCCTGGTTCGACGCCGCATCCGTTTTCGAGTCCGGCGTTTCGTGGAAAATCCAAAAACGGCGACTATGGGGACAGCGTCGAGGAACTTGATTGGAGTACCGGCGAGATCCTCACCACGCTCAAGCGGCTGAAGCTAGAGGAGAACACCTTGGTCGTTTGGACCAGTGACAACGGTGCGGTGAAACGCCAGCCGCTTCAAGGGAGCAACCAGCCCTATCGTGGTTCTGGCTACGACACCAGCGAAGGCGCGATGCGGATGCCGTGCGTGATGCGCTGGCCCGGCATGATCCCCGCTGGTCGCGCGACCGATGAACTCTGCTCGACGATGGACTTGCTGCCGACGTTGGCGAAGCTGGTGGGGGCCGCGTTGCCGACGAAACCCATCGACGGGCACGACATTCGCCCGCTGCTGTTCGGCGAAGCAAATGCGCAGTCACCGTGGGACGACACCGGTTTCGCGTATTACCAGACTGAGCAACTGCAGGCCATCCGCGCCGGACAATGGAAGCTCTATCTGCCGCTCGAAAACAAATTCGTTACGCTCGCCCGCAAGACGGCCGCCGCGAGGCTCGAGCTTTTTGACGTGCGTCACGACCTTCACGAAGACCGTGAAGTCTCCGCAGATCACCCTGACGTGGTGACGCGCCTGCTGATCCTCGCCGACAAGATTCGCGCCGCGATTGGCGACATGGACAAGCCTGGCGACGGCCAACGTCCTGCCGGGCACGTCGAGACGCCCACACCCTTGCGGCTTTCATCCGTTCCGTAAACTAGCCGCCAGTCGCGAATTTGGCGGTGGTCTCGAGCGAATTCCGAGACCAAGATGACACTCAAATCGTTGCTTGTCAGTTTGATCGCGTGGCTGTCTATTCCCTCGACGTGACTCCCCTCACGAATTTTGGCAGATGGCTTACCCGCTAGGCTCAACCGACTCGCGCTGGACTCTGGATCTGTCAGGGTTGCCTGTCGCGAACGCTATTCGCGTACCCACTCATGACACGCCCTCCTTATGCACTTAATTGGATCCTTTTCTTTGGGAAACCATCCAACTCGTCATAGGCTGCGACGCGCAGCCTAACGATTGTCAATATCCGAGCATTCTCCACGCTACTGAGTCAGTTCCGGTAGCAGTGGGAACCGGAGCTTTTCAAACGGTACACCGAATGAGGTTGGCGTCCCGCTAATCTGTTTCCTCCGGACCAGAAGGCGATGCAACCGAACGCGATAAGGTAACTGTAAAACTTGCGCAGGTCTGAGCGTCGATGGAGTGTATAACGATCATGTACCGTTTTGACCCGTGCCATGGGCGGATTCCAGCGTTAATGCCTCCCTCGCACATCAGGCAGAACCCAGACGGTAAAATCTCAGCGGACCTTCCGGCAATTGCATTAAAAAACATCTAAATGTTAAATATAAAGTGGATTTCCATCTGTAGCGGCAAAGGATTTCAGTTAAAAAGTATCCTCGTCGGCAGCGATTCAAATCGCGAGGCTCATGTTGGAACAACTGCTTCGGTTTCGAAAAGCCGTTCGTGTCTCTAGTCTGTTCATTGGTTTTTTTGGGGAACCTGTAAATGTTTATCCGAGCATTAATTGTCAGCGTGTTCTTGGGGGTCGCTTCGACCACAGCAGATGAGCCCAAAGTTGGACTTGCGTATCTAATTGAATCCCGTATCCAAACAACCAACTTTGAGGAGGTTGGTCCAGGCGAGCAAGCGATGATCCTGGAGATTGTCAAGGCGACGGGCATCCAGATGGCTGATCGTCATAAAGGCGGTGAAACCGTTCGCCGAAATCAACATGCGAAGAGTCACGGGTGCGTGGCTGCAAAA
>JBBQRC010000084.1:0-11096 GCA_038215215.1 Pirellulales bacterium | reverse complement strand
AGACTATAGCGGTTACCAATTGATGGTCCGCTTGCAAGCCATTGTGGACACGGTGCCGATGGTGCTGATGTCCGGATTTGGCTGGGATCCAGGGCACTCGATCGTTAAGGCACGTCAGGCTGGCTTGCATCCTAAAGCTCTCCTTTACAAGCCCTTCCGCCTTACTCAA
The DNA here is from genome assembly GCA_038215215.1 of Pirellulales bacterium. GTDB lineage: Bacteria > Planctomycetota > Planctomycetia > Pirellulales > Pirellulaceae > Aureliella. The sequence continues at coordinate 10,927 of JBBQRC010000084.1, read as the reverse complement.
TTGTTGAATGTGCTGGAAACGATTATTGACGCGTACCATGTTGAAACAGTGTAAGCTGCTTCAACGCCGAAACTGGGCTTAGTGGCTTACAGCCGGCTGTGTTTGACCTGCACACTCTCTTTTTTGCCCTGTTCTTCACGAAATGAGTTCATGCACTTCCCGATACCTTGGCTGGTGCTGGCAACAGTTCTCGTAGGGCATTTTGGCTTTTGGTTACTCCTCTTCAATCGCATCAACGCAACGGGGCTCAAACGTAGAACTATCAAACGTTCCGAGAAGCTGCTGCTGCTGGTTGCAGTAATCATTCCGCTAATCGTCGTGTGGTCAGATTATGCTTCACTCGCGAGTTGGCTGAGCAGCAATGGATGGTGGCCGAAGGCCACGCGTTTCTTCGATTTCTGGGGTTGGCTGTCATTGGCGACAGTGGCTATCGCCGGTCCTTTTTGGCTCGAATCGCGCCACGCGCTACGCTGCGCTACTAAGCTCACTAAGGAAACAGTTCAGCACTACTTGGTCAGCCAGCACGTCGATGGCGAATTGATGATCGATCCGGTATTCCGCTGGTTCAGCATGTTACCCGGCAATCAAATTTCCCAGTTGGAAGTCACTCATAAAGAGATCGAGTTGCCGCGGATAATTCAGGGCATCGACGGGCTCAAAATTGGACATCTGTCGGACATTCATCTGACCGGAAAAATTAGCCAGGAATATTACCGATTTGCCTTTGAGCGACTGCTCGAGGCACAGCCCGATTTGATTGTTATTACCGGCGATATCATCGACTACGCCTCATGTCTTCCCTGGGTCTCGCTATTGTTGGGACGGCTGCAGGCACCGCTCGGGTGTAGCTTTGTGTTAGGGAACCATGATCGCCGCTTGGAAGATATCACTCCGCTGGTGGATGCGTTGAATGGCCTGGGTCATTACGATTTAGGCCGCTCGGATTTGGCGTTAACGACCGACCAGGGAGCTGGCTTGTGGTTAACCGGCAATGAGCGACCTTGGTTTCGCCGACATGCAGTCGCTGAGACCATGACGAAGCCAGCAGACACCATGCGTGCTGGCCGCCCGGGTGACGCAACCGCTGCGCTGCGCATTGGAGTGTGTCATAGTCCAGATCAGATTGGTTGGGCGCGACAGCTTGGGATTGATCTAATGCTGGCCGGTCATACGCATGGCGGACAGATCCGTATACCAGGAATTGGTCCGTTGGTGGTCCCCAGCTACTATGGCAGTCGCTTTGCGTCAGGCGTGTTCTACCTGCCGCCTACCGTCATGCATGTCGGGCGGGGGCTTTCTGGCGTCCATCCCGTGCGTTGGTTTTGCCCGCCGGAGGTAGCCATACTCACACTCAGGAACCCAGCCCCCAGTAGACCCAGCGTCGCAGCAACGTAGGGACCATCCGTAAATGAGTTGCAGTTTTAGCGGAAGGGCGCAAGCCGTCCGGTGCCGAGAAACCGGAGGGCTCGCGCCCTTCCGCTAACTTTGAATTGCGAAGTTTAATTGCGGACGGTCCCTTAGGCGGTTGGTTAAGGATCGTAGCTAAGGTTGGGAGCTAGCCAGCGTTCGCCGGTCGACACGGGCCAGCCTTTCCGCCGCGCGTAATCTTGGACTTGATCGCGTTTGATCTGGTCGACTGCAAAATAGCGCGCTTCTGGGTGCGAGAAGTACAGTCCACTGACGGCCGCTGCCGGCCACATCGCAAAGCTTTCGGTGAGCGAGATGCCGGTGCGTTCTTCAGCGTCCAACACTTTCCACAGAGTGGCTTTTTCCGTGTGATCGGGGCACGACGGGTAACCAGCGGCTGGTCGAATGCCCTGATATTTTTCATCGATCAAGTCATCTTTCGACAGCGACTCGGCAATCCCCCACTGGCGACGCACTCGTTCGTGCAGCATTTCGGCGAACGCTTCGGCCAGCCGATCCGCGCAAGCTTGGACGAGAATGGCTTTCCCATCTTCCATCTCGCTGCGCAGTTGCTTGGCGATTTCATCCACACCATGGCCAGCGGTTACTGCAAAGGCCCCGATGTAATCGGGTTTGCCGGTCGGATCGATATAGTCCGCCAGGCTGCGGAAAGCCTTTTGGTCAACTCGCTCCCATTGTTGACGCAACATTTCAAACCGCGCCAATTCTTGATCACGACGATCATCGGTGAAGAGGACGATGGTGTCCCCCAGGCTCGTCGCGGGAAAAAAGCCGTAACTACCGCGAAGTACAATCCGCGGATCGTTTTCAAATTGGTCAAGTACTTTTTGTGCGTCGCCGTAAATCTCTTTGGCGATTTCACCAACAGTGGGATCGCTGAAAATTTTTGGGTATTTGCCTTTCAATTCCCAAGTCATGAAGAATGGCGACCAATCAATGTACGGGCGTAGCTCGGAGACCGTGACTGCCAGGTCACGCACCCCAATGAACTCAGGCTTGGGTGGCGTATAGTTGGCCCAATCGATCGCCAGCTTACGTTGTTGAGCTTCGGCAAAATCGACCAACTTGCGTTCTCGCCGCATTGCAAAACTGGCTCGTTCTTCCTGTTGTTTTTCTTTGATTTCAACGGCGTAGGACTTCCGCGAAGCTGGATTGACCAGTTTTTCAACGACCGGCACACTGCGCGAGGCATCCAGTACATGCACCACCTCGTGATCGTAGTGCTGGGCAATCTTCACCGCCGTATGTTTGGCACTGGTCGTGGCTCCGCCGATTAATAGCGGCACGTTGAAGCCCTCGCGTTGCATCTCCTTGGCGACGTGCACCATTTCGTCCAACGATGGGGTGATCAAGCCGCTTAGTCCGATGACTTGTGCGCCATGCTTCTTGGCCTCGGTCAGGATTTTTTCGCAGGGGACAAGGACCCCAAGATCGATGACTTCGAAATCGTTGCATTGCAGGACCGTGCCCACGATATTCTTACCAATGTCGTGTACATCACCTTTCACAGTTGCCAGTAGCACTTTGCCTCGACTGGTATGTCCACCTGTCATTCCCGCGGCCGCCTTTTCCGCTTCCATGAAGGGAGTCAGGTAGGCGACGCTCTTCTTCATGACTGCAGCCGATTTGACCACTTGTGGCAAGAACATCTTGCCTTGACCGAAGAGGTCACCAATCAAGTTCATGGCGTCCATCAACGGACCCTCGATCACCTTGATGGGCCGTCCATACTTGGCGCGGGCCTCTTCGGTATCTGCGTCAATGTGATCAGAAATACCTTTCAGCAGGGCGTGACGCAAGCGATCTTCCACAGACGCCTCACGCCAGGCATCTACTTTGACCGGACCCTTGTCCTTGGCTTTCACAGTTTCCGAAAACTCGATCAAGCGCTCCGTCGCATCGGCGCGACGGTTGAGCAGCACATCTTCGACGCGCTCGCGCAATTCAGACTCAATCTCGTCATAAACTTCGAGCATCTCGGGGTTGACGATACCCATGTCGAGTCCCGCGGAGATGGCGTGGTACAAGAAGACCGCGTTCATCGCTTCGCGGACCGTGTTATTGCCGCGGAATGAGAATGAAACGTTGCTCACACCACCACTGGTTCTCGCGCCAGGGCATACTTGTTTGATCTTACGCACGGCTTCGATGAAATCCACGGCGTAGTTAGCATGTTCGGGCAAGCCGGTGCCTACCGTCAAAATGTTCGCGTCAAACACGATATCTTCCGCCGGAAAACCATTTTCAGTCAGCAACTTGTAGGCGCGCTGGCAGATGCGCACCTTATTTTCAAGATCAGCCGCCTGACCTTGTTCGTCAAATGCCATCACCACGACGGCGGCGCCATGTTGTTGAATGAACTTGGCCTTGCGTAGGAATTCCTCTTCACCTTCTTTCAGGCTGATTGAATTGATAATCGGTTTGCCGGGCGAATGCCGCAGACCAACGACGAGGATCTCCCACTTAGAACTGTCGATCATCAACGGAACTTTGGCGATGTCAGATTCGTGAGCCAAGAGATTTAAAAAGGTGCTCATGGCGGCCGCGCCGTCGAGCATGCCTTCATCAAAGTTCACGTCGATAACGTTGGCGCCACCCTCGACCTGGTCGCGGGCAACGCGAATGGCATCTTCGAATTTGCCTTCTTTAATCAGCCGCGCAAATCGCTTGGAGCCAGTCACATTCGTGCGCTCGCCCACCATGACAAAGGGGTTTTCTTTCCGGAAGACCAGTGACTCGTTTCCCGCGAATCGGGTTATTTGCGTGTGGGGGCGAGCGCCTCGTGGCTTGACGTCGCTCACCGCTTCACCAATAGCCCGGATGTGTGCCGGGGTGCTGCCACAGCAGCCTCCGACGATATTGACCCATCCCTGCTTGGCAAAGTCCCGAATGAAGCCAGCCATTTTTGCCGGTGTTTCGTCGAATTCACCTAGTTCGTTTGGCAGCCCGGCGTTGGGGTAGCAACTAATGGCTGTTTCGGCTACCTCCGCCAGTCGTTCGATGTAGGGACGCATCTTGTCTCCACCCAACCCGCAGTTCAACCCGACGCTCAACATGGGGAAGTGGGAAACGGCCACCCAGAAAGCTTCCAACTGCTGACCGGTGAGTGTCACGCCGCCTGGAAATACGGTAGCGGAAAGCATCACGGGGACGCGCATGCCACGACGCGCAAACACGTTTTCCATCGCAAACAAGCAAGACTTGAAATTCAGCGTATCAAAGCAAGTTTCCGGGAGGAGCAAATCGACGCCGCCATCGAGCAAACCCTCAATATTGATTTCGTAGCTGGCCACCATCTGTTCGAAGCTAAACGGACGCGTGGCGGGGTCCCCCTTGGCGTTCATCGAGAGCTGTACTGCCGTGGGTCCAATGCTACCGGCCACAAACCGAGGCTTCGACGGGTCCCGTTTCAGATGAGCCTCGACCGCCGCACGTGCGACCTCGGCACCCGTTTTCGAAATTTCGTAAGCGATATCCGAGAGTTGGGTTTCTGCTAGGCCGATCAGGCTGGCGTTGAAGGTGTTGGTTTCGATAATGTCAGAGCCAGCGTTCAAATACTCAGCGTGGATACCGCGAATGATGTCGGGCTGTGTCAACACCAGCAGGTCGGTGGCCTTGGAGAGGTCAGCTGGATGGTCCTTAAAACGCTCGCCGCGAATCGCTTCTTCAGCCAGTTTTTTCTGGAATATAAGCGCTCCCATGGAACCGTCCAGCAGCAAAATGCGCTGTTCCATGAGTTCGCGTAATAAATTCTCAGTGTCCGATTGTGCCCGCGTCAACATGCAATTTCCTATAGCTTAAAGAACATTTCAGACCCTTTAGTTTACTCGGCAAGCCATTTCCTTACAGAAGACCGGGTCATTTTTTGCGGCTGGTCTTAGCTGGCCAGCCGGTAAATCGCTGCTGGGGCACGTCATCCACCATTTTATCCGCAAAATCCGCTGTCAATCAACCGCGGCGATACCGGTCCGACTGCAGTGACGGGGCCAGAATTCCCGGTGGATGCCAATCCGAGCCTGGCTGAGTCGCCACCGCTGTAGAATCGTTGCAGCAGTTACTTTTGTGGAGTGCTGTCCGCTACCCAGACACTCAGGATGTTGGCATGCAAGAAATCGCAGCTCAGAGTATGGAATTGGCCCCCGAGGTCTTACAGCGCGTGATGAACTGGATTGAGCTTCCAAGCGGCGCTCGGCGTGCCTTTTACCGTTGGCCGAGTCACTTGCAGCCTGCCGTAGCCACGGTGGTCATCATCCACGGGCTAGGTGAACATGGCGGGCGGTACGCTGACAGTGCAGCGCAGTTCAACGGCGCCAACTGCAATGTCTGCGCCATCGATTTGCAGGGGCACGGTTACAGCCCTGGTAAGCGTGGTTGCGTGGAGAGCTACGCGAGCTTGCTGGACGACGTAGAGGCTGCCCTCCGCGAATCTCAACGCTGCTTTCCTGCAAGTCCTTGCGTGCTGTGGGGACACAGTATGGGTGGCAATCTGGTAGCGAACTACTTGCTTCGCCGCCAACCTTTACCACAAGCGGCCATTGTCTCGGGCCCCATGTTCCGCGCTGTGGAGATGCCCAGTCCGTCGTTCATTTGGATTGCTCGCCAGTTGTGTAAGCTCGTTCCTAACTGGCAAGTAGGCTCCTCCGTGGCTCCCAAAGACTGCACCCGCGACCAGGAGCAACAAGCCCGCATGCGGGCCGATCGCCTCTATTTCCGTTCACTCTCCTTACGACTGGGAGCCGCGTTGATCGATAGCGGAGAATGGGCTCTACAGCATGCAGTTCAGTTGACTACGCCCTTGTTGCTTGTGCATGGCACGGCCGATGTCGTTACGAGCGCCGCGGCGTCGCAAGAATTTGCCAAACGCAGTGGTGACCCACCTTGCGAATTAGTTTTGCAGAACGACTGCCTGCATGACGTACATCGCGACCTAGGGCGTGAGGAACTTTTCGAACGGCTCGTTGGCTGGATCCATCGCCAAGCTAAATCTACGTAGCAAAAGCTGCCGAGTGTCTCGATTAACCGCCAATGAAATCAAGCAGCTTGCCACCAGTTCTCGATCGCTCCTTGCACCGCAGTAGTTGCGCACGAAGCATTGTCTAGCGAACACCACAGTTAACTTATGCTAGCGTTTGTATCTTCAGCAACTTTGGAGGTTGGCGGATTTCTCACTTTACAAGTTCGTTGAGTTTCTTAACAATGACCCTTCTTTGGAGACCGGTGTCTTGAACACCAATCCACCGCAGACCAAGTCTTTTCATTGTTTGCGGCCACCCTACTCGAACAAACGGTAGCACGGATGTTGCGATTGGCAGTCAACGAGCTTTCTACCTATCGTTGGTCTTTCGAAGAAGATGTCTTGCACTATAGCGCCGCGGGCTTTGGCGCGATCGGAATTTGGCGGCCCAAGCTAGCCGATTATGGCGAAGAGAAAGCGGTGGAATTGCTGCGCGAACACAAGTTGCAGATCTCATCGCTGCAATGGATTGGAGGTTTCACGGGCAGCGATGGTCGCAGTTATCGCGACAGCTTCCACGATGCACTCGATACGATACAGTTAGCCGCGGACATTGGTGCGGCGACCGTCGTAGTGCTGGCTGGAGGCAGGTGTGGGCACACTCGTAATCATGCCGCCCGCTTGCTGCGGATTGCGCTTAAGGATCTGGCTGAAGCGGCGCAGGCAGTGGGAGTGCACCTGGCCATCGAACCGATGCACATCGGCTGCTCTCACGATTGGTCATTTCTCAATACGGTACCGCAGTGCCTAGATGTCATCGCACACATTGGCAGCCCCAACTTGGGACTGGTCTTCGACTGCTATCATCTGGCTCAGGAAATCTGCGACAGCCAGTGGTTGGAAACGATCGCTCCTTTCGTCAGGTTGGTGCAACTGGGGGACGCCAAACATGCACCGATGGGGGAACAGAATCGCTGCTTGTTAGGCCATGGCCGCGTCCCCTTGGAACAAATCATGCGGGCGTTCCAGAACTGTGGTTACCAAGGTTTTTTTGAATTAGAGTTGGTTGGCGAAGAGATCGAGCACATGCAATACGAGTCTATGCTCGGTCAGGCTCGTCAAACGGCGCTGCAGTGGTTGGTCTAGCCTTTAGTTATCTTGTTTGCTTTGTTGTCGGCGATACTGTTCGCGAAAACTGTGCCTCGGGGCGTCGGGTAAATCGCGCGCTCGAGCCCACACGTTGAAGTAATTGTGGGTCAGCCAACGCGGCAGCACTCGGAGCGATATTCGGGCACACCAACCCGCCGTTCTATACAGCCAAGGTGTTGCCAGCACGACGCGACCCACTTTCATGCCCACCCGCTTGCTCAGTGGAATGAGTTTTCGCTCGGCCAGCTCACCACGCCAGGCGAGCAATTGGTGATGTAGCGGGATCTTGACAGGACAAACGTCCGTACACGATCCGCAGAGTGTGCAGGCATAAGGGAGTGAATGGTGGGCGTGCGCGTCGATGGTTGGGCCCAACACGCTGCCAATCGGGCCGGGAACTGTGGCCGCGTAACTGTGACCACCGCTGCGGCGATATACCGGACAGGTGTTCATGCAGGCACCGCAACGAATACACTGCAGCGACTCTTGATACGTTTCGTTGGCGCGGATGTCTCTGCGGCCGTTATCAACCAGGACAATGTGCAACTGGCAACCCGGACGTGGTCCATGAAAATGAGAGGTGTACGAAGTGATGGGTTGCCCTGTCGCGCTGCGGGCCAGCAAACGCGTGAAAACCGCTAAGTCGACCAGCCTTGGTAGGAATTTTTCGATCCCCATGCAGGCAATATGAATGGGAGGTAAAGAGACCCCCAGATCCGCATTCCCCTCATTGGTGCAAACGACAAAACCTCCAGTTTCGGCAATCGCAAAATTCACCCCCGTGATGCCTGCTTGAGCGCCCACAAATCGCTGGCGCAGTTCGTGCCGGGCAGCATGAGCCAAAAACGTTGGGTCCGTGGCCCCTTTTGGCGTGCCGATGTGCTGATGGAGAGTCTCACCAACTTCTTCCTTCTTGATATGGATCGCGGGCAGCACAATGTGGCTGGGGGTTTCTCCTCGCAGTTGCACGATCCATTCGCCAAGGTCCGTGTCCACGACTTGCATGCCCTTGGATTCCAGGTAGGGATTCAAGTGGCACTCTTCGGTGAGCATCGATTTGCTCTTAACGACCCGCTGCACCTGATTGTCTTTTAGGATTTGGTGCACGATCTCGTTGTGCTCTTGTGCATCTTTGGCCCAGTGCACGACGGCGCCCAAAGCGGTCGCATTGGCTTCGAATTGCTCCAAGTAATCGGGTAGGTTGGCCAACGTGTGACCTTTGATCTGGGCCGCCAATTCGCGCAAACGTTCCCATTCTGGTAGCGACTTGGCCATGCGATCCCGTTTTTGACGCACGAACCAGAGGGCTCCGTCATGCCAATGAGCTCGCTCGGTGTTACCCGCAAAACGATTCGCCAGTCGGGCGTGGTCGGTTTCAGTCGCGTGCATCGGCGAATTTCCTCTGAGAGAGTTCTGCTAACAACCCCATTGTAGCGCGAGGGTACCCATTTCAAAAGGTTGCACTGAGTTTTTGCAGTGGGGTTTTTACTCTGAGGTTTTACTCGGACATAGCTCCGGGCGGGGCCGTCGCATCGCTGGGCACCCCTCCTTTGCCCAAGTTACTGCGTTCCCGTCGATTCGACCCCGCCGCCGCGCGGCTTCCGACTACAATTGCAACTTAGCCTGTCCGAAAAGGGGACTGACCCTCTCCGGCGAGCAGAAAAAACCAATGAAAACGAATCGCCTCCAACGGGTCAGACCCCTTTTCGGACAGGCTCTTAGTCCATTTCCTTGGTGAAACCGCATGCCCCCCAATCCTCGACGCAAGTTTGCTCGCCGCCATCCGACCGCTAAATCGCGGGCAGAATCACCACACCCGAGTGTGGGTCCAAAGTCTGTCACACCGCTTTGCCCGATCGCCAGCGACCGCATGGCGTCAGTTTATCTGTCCCGACCGACCACGCACCCAACCGTTTATCGCAAACGCATTAAGCACATCGAGGGTCGGCCTGAGGTGGGGGATTGGGTCAGTGTTTATCACCAGGAGTCACGGGATACCGATCCCCTTCGATCGGAAGGTGCTGACGAGGATAGTTCCGCGAGCGACGTCTCCGATCAGCCACCCAAGCTCTTTGCTTATGGACTTTACAATCCAAAATCCGAGATCGCGGTGCGGCTCGTCCGCTGGTCTCAGGAACTACCCGATGAGGCTTTCATTGACAATCTGCTCGATCGAGCAGTCGAGCTGCGGGTCGAGACATTGCGACTGAACGAAGTCACGGACAGCTACCGCGTCATTCATGCTGAGGCAGACGGATTGCCAGGGCTGGTTGTCGATCGTTACGGCGATTGCTTAAGTGCCGAGGTTTTTAGTATCGCCATGGCTCCACGAGCTGAAGCCATCCTAGAGCGTTTGGCGAAGCGTTTGGGCACGCGGCATTGGTTGATTCAGCCGAGCCCAGCTCTCAAGAGCCAAGAGGGATATTCGATCGAGCCGCGATCCAGTCCCAGCCTGCCTCCCCAAGTTACCATTACCGAACACGGAACTCAATTTCGCATTCATTTTGGGACCGGCCATAAGACCGGTTTTTTTTGCGATCAACGCGAGAACCGTTGGCAACTTGCCAAGTACTGTCGCGACCGGACGGTACTGGATGTGTGTTGTTATACGGGCGGCTTTGCAGTTCAGGCCGCCAAGCTCGGCGGGGCACGCGAGGTGACCGGGATCGACTTGGACGAAGAGCCATTAAAAACGGCGCGACACAATGCGGCCATCAACGATGTGCGGGTCAAATTCACCCAGGCCGACGCATTTGCTTACATGCGTGACATGCTCCGCGCAGAAAAGCAGTTTGATGTCGTTGTGCTGGATCCACCTAAACTGATTCGTAATCGTATGGAAATCGAAGAAGGTACTCGCAAGCACTTTGATTTAAATCGCCTGGCCATGCAGTTGGTACGACCGGGCGGGTTGTTACTAACCTGTTCTTGCGCCGGTTTACTGCAAGATGCGGAGTTCTTGCGAGTGGTGCGTGCGGCCGGTCGATCGGCGTTTGCCAATGCGCCACGCAACATCCAGTTCCTTTCCCGTGTAGGTGCGGCGGCCTGCCATCCGGTCTCCGCCACTTGTCCCGAAACGGAATATCTTAAGGCCATGTGGGTGCGACTCTAGCCACGGCAGGCGTGCCCATCTTGCATAACTGTGCGGCCCAAGCCATCCTTTAGGCGCCCCCGCAAGTAACAACCGCTGGTTGCTTGCCAAATGAACTGCAGCGCACTCCGATTTGATCCCAGTTCGGCGGCAGTGACTAGCCTTACTTTTTTTCCGTGCGACTCCTTAGCAGATTAAGCGTCCGAACATGTCCGAAGCAACTCGACGCCAACCGATCGACCTCGAAATTAAAGACGCTCAGCTCATTTTCAAGACAGCTTGGGAAGAGCTCGAGGAAGACGTTG
>JBBQRC010000083.1:0-11110 GCA_038215215.1 Pirellulales bacterium | reverse complement strand
TTACTGATTGGAGAGCGTCGAGTTGGGGGTGGGCGTATACGCCGTATTGAGGCGCTGCGCACGGACTATCGCGAAATCTATCACCGTAGTCTGAATGCAGAGTTGACAACTGTAGACTGGTCGCGGCACGCTCCTAGTGCGCGCGCCATGAATGAGTTGGGGATGAACATGATCGGTAGTCCGACGGTTCATGGCAGCAGCTTAGAACTGTTCGATAACGCGCGAAAAATCCTCATGGCAATAGCCCGCGATATCGACTCAGCCAAGACGAGCATCCTGATGGAGTTCTATATTTGGAGTGAGGGTGGATTGGCGGATGATGTTCTGTCCGCAGTTGTGCGAGCGGCGGAACGTGGCGTCTCTTGCCGTATCCTGGTGGACGCGGTGGGTGGACGACCATGGTGGCGCGGCGCACAGCCCAAACAACTACGGGCCGCGGGTGTAGACGTACGCGCCGCACTGCCCATTGGTTTATACACTAGTTTCCTCGGCCGTACGGACCTGCGACTGCATCGAAAGATTGTGGTGATCGATGGAGTGACGGCATGGACTGGCAGTATGAATCTGGTTGATCCAAGCTATTTCAAACAAGAGGCAGGCGTTGGAAAGTGGGTCGATGCGATGGTCAGGGTCAAGGGTGCCGCAGTGGTCCCTTTGGCTGCCACAATGATCGGCGACTGGCTGATCGAATCGGCGGATGATCTTGAGGATGTAATCTCCAGCGCGGGGCTTCGCGCTGTCGCACCACATGGTTCCGCCGATGTGCAGGTGGTGGGTTCCGGTCCCGGACAAACCAGTGACGGCTTGTTACAAATGGTGCTCGCGCTCATCCAGGCCGCCCGGGAGGAGCTAGTATTGACGACTCCGTACCTTGTCCCTGATGACTCCTTACTCCATGCGCTCCGCGGCGCCGCTGGGCGGGGTGTGCGCGTACGCATTATTGTACCTGAGAAAGTCGATTCGGTTCTAGCGCGTTTTGCTAGCCGATCCTACTACGAAGACTTACTCGACATCGGCGTCGAAATCTATCTCTACCAGCAGGGCTTGTTGCACACCAAGTCAATCATGGTGGATAATCAACTTTCGATGTTCGGTACTGTCAATTTGGACATGCGAAGTATCTGGCTCAATTACGAAGTGGCCTTATTCGTATACCAGGCTGAATTTGCCCTGGAACTAGGAATCCTGCAAGATACTTACGTCGCCAATTCGATCCGTCTAGACGCTGCTGCATGGTCACAGCGACCATTTTCACATCGTTTCTTAGAAAACTGTCTGCGCTTACTCAGCCCGCTGTTGTAGATAAGCACCTCTGCAGAAGTTTCTTCGTTTAACCGCGTACCCAGCGAGCCGCGATTGTGCCGAAAAACACGGGGCGATGCCCACGCGGTTAAACAACGTTATGCCAGATAACTTATGCCGAGGTGCTTACAACGCCGTGATGCCGCACCTGCGCCGTAGCCGAAGAGGCCCCAGCAGCCATCCTGCTCTTCGGTTACCGATTCGCCCGAGCCTGCTGGCCATTCATTGACCCAGTCTGTCACTTGGTTATTTCAAGTTCATAGCCGACTTGTGAGAGATCTGCACCTGAAAAGGGGAGTGCATTGGGGGTGATGCGCACCGCCGTGCTCACTTTTAGCGGAAACGACCCTTCTACGTCGTATGTCAGTTCAATAAAACTGGCCGTCCAGCCCGGCTTGTCCTGGGGTTTGGGGGCCACGATGATACCGTCGCCGTCGGCTGTCAATTCAGTGCTCACGAAGGCAGGTCCAATAGTTCGCAAGCGGAAATCGCGAGCCTTCGGATTGTGCGCTTGCCACAAGAGAATTTTTGAGGGTTTGCTCTTCGAAACAGCCCGGATCGTACCGTCGTCCTCAAATGTCCACGAGTACTCAGGTCTGGGTTTGCCCGAAGACACGAGGCGGTAGAACGTGGCAATACTTTCGATGGCATCCGAATTCTTTAAGCCGTGATCTGCGTTGGGAACATACCGCAGCAACTTTTCTCCTGGCAATTGATCGTAGTAGAACTGCGACGAGTCGGGCAGGAAGAATTGATCGCCACTGCCGTTAACAATATATTTGGGTAGCGTTAGACGCTCGCGGTAGTAGTAGGGGTCAACAATAGCGTAGAGATCCTTCATGCGGGGATGATCAAAGCGCTGCAGAATCTTGTGTTGGTAATAATTACCGATGGCTTCAGACCAAAATCCGTAGGCTTCGGCGTGATGTCGCAAAGAAGGTTCGGCATTGACCACATCGATGACGATGGGTACGACCGCCACGACACGCTTGTCGGCAGCCCCTGTCATCCAAGTTGTCCAGCCACGTTTCGAGCCACCGCCCACTACAAATTTTTTGATGTCTCGTTGGCCACCCTCCGGCGAAGCTGCAAACTCAGTGATGCAGTCCATGGCCCGAACTGCGCTTTTGACCATGGGCAGTCGCGGTAACCAAGTGGCATCTCCGGTATCCAGGAACTGACTCCAGGCGTAGCCGATCAAGTCATCTTCTTTTCGCGGTTGACCATCTCCGTGGAAAATCAACGGTTGGTTGGGAACATTTTTAAGTTCCGCGACCATACTACCGGTCGTCTGCGCAATAATGCCGGTGATTGCATCGGGTCCAGTTGGCATTTGGCTGTCATGGCTACCACCTCCAATGAGTAAAAACGCGTGATCCGTGGTGATTTTAGCCGGCATAGTAAGCACCAGCCAATGTTCCCAGAGGGGTCGATCGACATCCTTTTCCGTCCGCCACGTCTGCGACTGAAGTCGAATGACGGCCGTCTTCAGCGGACCTGAAGACACCACTTTTTCCAACCGCCAGGAATAAGTTGTGTCGACCTTGGCGATGTATTCGTCCAGCGCGGTGCGTGGGCTGCCGACCGGTGGTTCCGCACAGGCGGGGCTAATGGTCGCAACCAAGACAACACACTGAACCGCTATTTTGCGTAGGTTCATGAACCAAAGATCCTTGCCGAATAAGATTGAGTGACATCTCGCGTAGGTGAGGAGGCCATGAATGTACTTTGTTTGCCCGGTAAATCAAGCGTTCCTACTACCGTGCATCTGCGGGGATAAGTATCCTAGCGGTAGAAGAAGTTAGTCCTCCCCCGCCTTCAACTTATCAATTGATGAGGAACGCTATGCGTAGTCGCAAGTTCTGGCCATTCTTTGGCTCACTAGTTTTCATGAGTTGCCTCTCTGCAACACTTCCGCAAGCAGATGCTGAAACCGGCCTAAATGAACTCACTCGCCCTGAAGCGTTGAGTGGCTGGCAATTGTTATTCGATGGCAAAACAACCGCAGGCTGGCGCAATTACCAGAAAGATGCCATCTCGCCCGGTTGGAAAGTGGTCGATGGAACACTCGTGCGTGAAGGCAAAAATGCCGGCGACATCGTTACGAACAAAAAGTACAAGTACTTCGAAATGTCGCTCGAATACAACATCTCGGAAGGTGGTAACAGTGGCCTGATGTTCCATGTCAACGAAGACAACCCCAATCCTTGGAACAGCGGTCCTGAAGTTCAGATTCAGGACAATGTAGCTGGACACGACCCACAGAAGTCCGGCTGGCTGTATCAATTGTTTCAACCCGTTGCCCCCAGTTGGGTCAAGGAATCAGGGGTGCTTGATGCCACTCGGCCGGCCGGTCAGTGGAATCAACTGTTCTTGCGGATCGCTCCCAATCAGTGCGAAGTTTCGATGAACGGAGAACTGTATTATCGCTTTAAACTGGGTGACGCAAAATGGAAGGAACTCGTCGCCGAGAGCAAGTTCGCCAAATTCAAGGACTTTGGTTCGACCGGTGAAGGGTACATTTGTTTGCAAGATCACGGAAACTTGGTGGCGTTCCGCAATGTCAAAGTCCGCGAGTTGGCAGATGATGGTTCCGCGCCGCAACCGATCGATGGCAAGCTGCCGTTAAAAGGTGCACTTGCTTTTCCAGACCTCAAATGGGAAGGTTTCGCGGGTATTGATGAAGATGGAAATGTCGGTAAGCCATTGCGGATTTTGGAACTAACCACTGCCAAGGGGGACGACAAACGACTTTTTGCCGCCGCTCAGCGTGGTTTGGTTTATGCCTTCGATAATCGCCCCGATGTCAAGCAAGCGAGCCTGATCCTCGACCTCCAAGGAAAAGTTACGCGGTGGAGTGATGCAGGTGCCAACGAACAGGGGCTGCTGGGTTTGGCCATGCATCCGAATTTCCTTAGCAATGGCCAGTTCTTCGTCTGCTACACCAATAAAGCAGACGATGCCACGATCGTTTCCCGCTTTCATATGTCGTCGGATACAAAAGCCGATCCGGCCTCAGAAGAAGTGCTCTTGACGATTCCGCAACCCTACAAGAACCACAATGGCGGTGCCATCGAATTTGGACCTGACGGATATCTGTACATTGCCTTAGGGGACGGCGGAGCACGCAACGATCCTAACATTTCCGGCCAAAACCGTTCGGACTTGTTGGCTTCGATTTTGCGTATCGATGTCGACAAACCCACTGAAGGTCTTAAGTATGGCATTCCCAACGATAATCCATTTATTGGCGTGAGTAACGTGCGCCCCGAAATCTATGCCTACGGCGTGCGCAATCCTTGGCGCATCGCCTTCGATAAGTCGACGGGACAGTTGTGGTGCGGCGACGTCGGTCAGGAACTTTGGGAAGAGGTGAACGTGATTACCAAGGGGGGCAATTACGGGTGGAGCAGCCGCGAAGGGAGCCATCCTTTTGGAAATAACCCTCCCACGGCTGGAATCTCTGCACCGATCGCGCCAGTCTGGGAATATGACCACATGATAGGCAAGTCAATCACTGGCGGCCGCGTCTACCGATCAGGGCGTGTACCTGAACTAACCGGCAAGTATCTCTACGCAGACTACGTCAGCGGTAGTATCTGGGCACTTAGCTTCGATGCAGCCACCGGTAAGGCAACTCGGAATGAACAAGTCATTGCCAGTGGTATACCCGTCTTGGCATTCGGTGAGGATGCCAACGGCGAGGTCTATTACACGATCGACAGCATTCGGGGACAATGCATCTATCGCTTCGAAACAAGCGAGTAATATCGGGCAGAACTCGGTGACTCGTCCGCTGCGCTGCTCTGACAGCGGGCGAGCACACCATTTTCGCTTCGCGCAATGCTGTGCAGGTTGATTTCTTTCAAGGAGTTGTTTGAGTGCATGAGGCTAAGAACACGCAGCGGGCGCTCGTTCGAATTGGTTACGACGGCAAAGTTCACAAACAGTTCCGTGGACCTGAAGCACAGTCGCGATTCGAAAACGAAGTTCGTGTCTTGAAGTATTTGGAATCGCGTAAGTGCACTTTTGTCCCACGGCTTCTTGAGGCTATCGTCGACACCCTAACCATCGTCACTACAAATTGCGGCGCACGTGTCCAGCATCTTCCTGACGACAAAGTGAAGGAGCTGTTTGATGAACTCGAGCACTATGGTGTACGCCATGACGATCCATTTTTACGCAACATCACCTACCGAGCTCATGATGGCCGCTTTTGCATCATCGACTTTGAATTCGCAGAGATCATTGGAACTGCGGTAGAGTCGATAAGTCCCGTGGAAGTGACGGCTGGCACCGTTGCCTCCCAGTTGCGTTGGTCTGGTTTAACACACCCCGGTAGATTTCGTCCCAATAACGAAGACTCCTTTCTGGCCATGTTGCTCGACAAGCGTGGCGTTCGCTATTTGGGCAAAACAGGTGACGCGTCGCTAGAAAATGCCGATTTTATTTTTGCTGTTAGCGATGGCATGGGAGGCGAACGGTCAGGAGAGTTTGCCAGTCGAATTGCTATGGAGAAGATCACCCTCCAGTTACCCAAACAGTTTCACCTTAACGAAGACCGATTTGCGTCCTACAGCAATGAGATCCTGCTGGAATTATTTGTGGCCATCCACGCTGACATGTTACGACTCGGCCGTTTTGATGAAAATTGTCGCAATATGGGGGCTACATTAACGTTGGCTTGGTTCCGTCGCGGCCGAGTTTATTTTGGACATATTGGAGATAGTCGGCTGTACTATTTGCCTAGTTCCGGCGGCATCCAGCAAATTACCGACGATCACACTCACGTGGGATGGCTCCGGCGCAACGGCGAGCTTAATGAGCGTCAAGCCCGCACGCATCCGCGGAAAAATGTCCTATCACAAGCACTTGGCTCCGGGCATCAGTACCTATCACCGCACCTCGGCGTCTGCGATTGCGAACCAGGGGATCGCTTCGTGCTGTGCACCGATGGCGTGACGGACGGACTTTGGGATAGCGGTATAGAGGGGCTAATACGACAACCCGATGTGGCGCAACAGCAGCAGTCCGAAGCGGCTCGCTTGGTCCTGGCAGCAGTGGCGGAATCAGGACGCGATAACGCCACCGCCGTCGTTGTCCAGGCCGAGTGATTCAAGCGTTATTTTGGGACGACGCCTTCAGGCTGGCTGTCGAGCGCTTCGAGGAAGCGGGCGAGTTCCTGCTCCAGCACAGCGAGCATTTCGACCACCCTTTCTAATGTTTCACTTCGTCCGAGATTTTCAAGGGCAAGTGCCGCTTGGCTGAGGGCCTCCGCACCGAAGTAGCTAACCGAGCTTTTAAGAGTGTGCGCCGAACGCGTTAGCAGTTTGAAGTCTCCGGTTTCGATCGCGTGGCGAATGTTCGCGAGCAAGGCTGGGGTCTCAGTTTTCACCAATGCCACAAATTCATGCAGCATCTCTGTTCCACCTGGCAACAACTCATTGGCGACCTGCCAGTTGATCGCAGGTGTCTCTGCAGTGTGATCCAAATTGGCTAAAGGTTCTAAAGGGCGCGGCTGGTCGCTTCGACTTGGGTGCGTGAGAATGGTGGCAGCCCTTTCGATCAGCGGCGTCGCGCTCGCTAAGCAGACGGCAGGAAAGCTCTCAATGGCACGATACAGTTCCGCGCGAGAAATCGGCTTTGATACGTAGTCATCCATGCCATGGGCTAGGCAATGTTCACGATCCCCTTTCAGCGCTTCGGCCGTCATGGCCACAATGGGAATGTGACCACCGGTCTGACGTTCGCGACTGCGGATTTCGGTAGTGGCTTCGTAGCCATCCATGACAGGCATTTGCATGTCCATCAACACCACGTCGAATTCTTGCTGTGCCAGCAGTTCGACAGCGACTAGCCCGTTTTCCGCAACTTGGAATTGATGTCCACGCGACTGTAGCATGCCCACTGCGACTCGCCGATTAATTTCATTATCCTCAACCAGCAATACTCGGCGCGGTTGAACACTGGGCTGGGGAAGTACAGGTGAATTTGGCTTTTCTTCTGGCGAACGACCGAACTGACGCAGGATTTCGTTGAGCAGTTCGGAGGCAATGACCGGCTTGTTCATAAACCGTTGAATGCCATATTTTGCGCACAGCTCCGGATCGACGGGCGTCGACCCCGACGAGATCATGATGATGGGTGGCCGATCCGGGACGCCGCTAAGACTTGCGACAAAATCGAAGCCATCCTCCCCAGGCATGTGGTGATCGAGCAAAATCAATCCTATAGGACTTTCCGAACCAAACGCCTTTTTAAGTGCTTGTCGGGCTGCTGCCGCGGAATCGGTTAAAACCGGCTGCATCCGCCAATAATGAAGCATCTCGCAAAGGATACGCCGATTCGTAAAATTATCGTCAACGACTAGAACGGGTAGGTTTTGCAATGAAACCAGGTCGGCAGATTGGTGAAGAGGTTGGTCTGCTGAGATTGTGAACTCGGCTGTGAAATGAAATGTCGAACCGCGTCCGACTTCGCTTTCGCTCCATATTTTTCCCTGCATGAGTTCGACAAGTTGCCGTGAGATGGCCAGGCCCAAACCCGACCCGCCAAACCGTCTCGTGGTCGACGATTCGGCTTGTTCAAAGGGTCGGAAGATTTGCTCCAGTTTTTCGGCCGCGATGCCGATGCCGCTGTCACGGACGGTGAAATGCAAACGAACTGAATCGTCACTCATCGACTCGACATTGACGTTGACAAAAATCTCTCCCACTTCCGTGAATTTTACCGCGTTGCCGATAAGGTTAACGAGGACTTGTTGCGTACGACCGGGATCGCCGCGTAAGTGGTTGGGAATTTCGGGTGCAATGCGGCAAACGATCTCCAAACCTTTTTCAGCGGTACGCAGGGAAAACAATTGGGACGCGTGGGTAACGCATTCGGAGAGGCGGAAATCCACCGCTTCCAATTCCAGTTTGCCCGCTTCAATTTTTGAAAAATCGAGAATGTCATTGAGTAACCGCAACAAGACGTGGGCTGATTCCTCAATCGTGTTCAAGTAATCACGTTGGTGGGATCGCAATTCGGTCTGTGATAGCAACTGAGCCATACCAATAATACCGTTCATCGGAGTACGAATTTCGTGGCTCATGTTGGCCAGGAAGGAACTCTTTGCGCGACTTGCCGATTCGGCTGCCTCTTTGGCTTGACGCATGGCTGCGAGCATGTTCATTTGATCTGTGATGTCCATGATACCGCAGATCACGGCTTGGCCCTCGGCGGTCTCCACGGGGCTAAGTCCAACTTGGACAGGAAACTCCGTGCCGTCGCGGCGGACCCCAAACAAATTCTGGTTGGCACCCATGACGCGCTGCGTTGGCGAGCGAAAGAAATTTTCTCGATGATCTGGATGTCCAGCTCGATACTGTGGCGGCACCAGCAGCTCAACGGATTGCCCGACCAATTCGGAATGAGTGTAGCCAAACATGCTCAAACTGCGTGAATTAGCCATCAAAATCGTGCCATTTCTGTGAACCATCATCAGTGCCGCCGGAGAGGCTTCAACGGCTAGTCGAAAGCGTTCGCGCAATTGATACTCTTCGGTGACGTCCGTGATAGACCCTGCCATCCGCTCTGGCATCTGCCCAGTGCCCCACACGGCTTGACCACGGGCGCGGTACCAACGGTACTCGCCGGCTTTCGTTAGCAGACGGTAGTTCACATCGTAAGGCTTTTGGTTATTCAGGTGAGCGTCAATCTCTCGCATAATTCTGTCATGATCTTCAGGATGTAAGCGGGTTTCGAATGAAGCGAAGACATTCGGAAACTCGTCGTCCGAAAACCCCACAAGTTCCTTGAACCGCGGGGAAAAGAACACTTCGCTGGTCGGAATATTCCAGTCCCAAATGCCATCGGTTGAGCCACGCACGGCCAGTTCAAAACGTTCCTCAGTTGCCCGTAACTTGGCCGTACGTTCTTCGACCGTCCGATCTAGCGTGGCGTTGGCTTGAA
Source organism: Pirellulales bacterium (assembly GCA_038215215.1). GTDB lineage: Bacteria > Planctomycetota > Planctomycetia > Pirellulales > Pirellulaceae > Aureliella. The sequence goes on along the minus strand of JBBQRC010000083.1, from coordinate 1,855 downwards.
ACAGCCGCTCATTAATTCGGCGCATCTCCCGTTCGGCATCGCGAAAGCTCTTGAAGCCATAGGAGATCGCGGCAATGTAGGCGAGCAGTCGCAATAAATGCCACCACCACCATGCCGCATCCCAGATCGCCGAAAATGCAAACAGTACCCCGGCCGAACCAAATAGAGTGGCCTGGACAGCAAACAGCCAATCTTCGGTGGCGGATGTTTTCCAGAAGCGACGCGCGAAAAAGTAACCGCCGATTAAAAAACCGATTCCACCCAACATGTTGAGAGCAAGCGCAACGGCGGTAAACTGATCATCGCTGCCCTTCATCTTGGGAAGCGACTCGGAGGCCAGGAGCGAGGCAGCGGCGATTGCCAAGCAAATTGCGGTGACGCCCACTGTAAGTCGCTGGCTACTGACAGCGGGTCGTGCATACTGAGCAATCCATAACAGACCAAAGAAGATGCCTCCGCTAAAAGTAGCGAGGGTGTGCAACCAAACAAAATGGTTTCCCGGCATTGACGCGGCATGGAATACGTCAAAGATCCCCATGCTCAAAAAGCCGCAGGACATCAGTGGATAATGCCCGGTGTCCGATTTGTGTTCTCTCTCGAGAAGCAGAACGCGCGCAATTGCCAACGCGGTGATGCCACCCGCACCTTCAACCAACGAATGTAAAGGGAGGTAACTCCAGCGAAATTGAGGACACAGCAAAGCCGCCAAACCCGTACCAATGACGGGTACAATCACGGAGAGAACGGTACCGAGCCCGGTCCAGACGACAACGTTTTTTGCTTGCGGCATAATTTTTCCTGATGATTTACGCGGACCGTGCCGAGCAATGGTCACTCCTATCCATCATTCCTATTGATATCCTTCATAACGCTGCTAATTCAGTATATGATTAACGGCCGGCGATGGCACGCTTTAAGCTGTGTGGATTCAAAAGTTAAGAGAAACCTTCGATGATTTTTCCGCTCGGCGATGATAACTCTGATCGCACTTCGTTTCCCGTCGTCAACGTCGCCTTGATCGTCGTCAATCTGCTCGTTTTCGTGCTGTTTCAGGCGACGAGCAATGGCGAAGCGTTCACGATGGCCTTTTCAACTGTACCGGCTGAAATAGTCAGTGGTCGCGATCTGGTAACGGAGAACCGCTCAGCACAAGTGAACTCGCTGGATGGGCCCCAGGAAGTAGTCGTACCGGGCCTGCAGGTCACACCCATATCCGTTTACTTAACATTGCTCACGGCCATGTTTATGCACGGCGGGGTCATGCACCTACTGGGTAACATGTGGTTTCTGTGGATTTTTGGCGATAACATCGAACAGGATCTCGGGCGCTGGCGGTATCTAGTTTTTTACTTATTGTGCGGTATTTTGGCTTCTTTAACGCACGTCTTCTTCAACAGTAGTGGCCCTTCTTCCTTGATCCCTAGCCTCGGAGCATCGGGGGCCATCTCGGGGGTAATGGGAGCTTACCTGCTGCTGCACCCAAAGCGACAGGTCACTGTACTGATCATCCGCATCGTCACCCAGGTTCCCGGTTTTGTGGCAGTTGGTATGTGGTTTCTGTTCCAGTTAATTAGCAGCTTCGGCATCCTGGGTGGTGTCGAGACCGGGGTTGCCTATGGAGCCCACATCGGCGGTTTCATAGCAGGTGCCGTCCTCGCCAAGCCCTTTATGATGGGACGACCACGCAGTCAACCAGAAAGACTTTTATGAACGGTAAACGGATCTTAGCCATCATTTTTTCGTTGGCTACGTTTGGTGGTGATCAAAATATACATACTCAGTTGCGCGCGCTGGAATTGACTGCTCCAGTTCGCAACGGGGATACGGATGTCGCAGAGTACTTTCAAGAGTGGCT
>JBBQRC010000082.1:0-11127 GCA_038215215.1 Pirellulales bacterium | reverse complement strand
TTGACGATGATGATATTAGTCCCAAAAAGGCTGGACCATTACTTGAAATCGTAAAATCGAGCGTTGAGACTGTAGCATTCCATGAACTAGTGAGCCAAATCGAAACAGATGGAATAAGCGTTCCGATGTTATTGAAACTGTTTGATGAATGGAGAGTCATTGAAGCGAGAGAACATTTAAAACTGGCGGATGGACGTCTTTCCGCTATCGAAAAACTTGAGCAGTATATGCGATCAGGCGCACTTGAGGTTCAAGAGTTGCAGCCATTGTTCGACAAGAATCCGTGGCTCATTGATCAGGCTTGGCACGAAGCTGACCGGCAAGCCACTTATACAAAGCTTTTGCAACAACACTGCAAAGAGTCGATAAATACTGAAGTTGAGGATCGGCGTCTTGACATTTTTGCTATTCAAGCAGGCGGGGGAATAGTTATCGTTGAGCTCAAGCAGCCAACGAAGAAATTGCGTCGTGCGGACTTGGAACAGATTGAACGGTATGTTGATTGGGCACGCACAAACCTTTTGGGCACTGGGCCGGACGCACCGAAGTATGCGACGGGGCTTCTTCTCGTTGGCGAACTGAATTCGACACTTCAAGCGAAGATGACACGGCTCGCGGGAGATGATATACGCGTTCAAACTTTCAGTGATCTGCATGCTCGCTCACGCGAATATTATTCGCATGTGGAAAGAACACTTGAGTCAACCGCGCCCGAATACGCGAGAAAGAGACGACAAAGCAAAAAGGCCCAGCAGTCGGAAAGCGATGCGGGTTTCGAAAAATCGACTAATTCTCCAAAGAAAAAAGTACCCTTCACCACGAAGCAGCCCTTCAAGAAGCAACCTGCCAAGAAGCAACCTGCCAAGAAGCAACCTCCCAAGAAGCAACCTGCGACCAAAAGGCCGCCGGTCAAGTGAGTAGCGGAAATTAGGCAGCGGTACACGGGGCACCATTTGGAAGCATGAAGGATTTGGAGAGCGAGGAATGGCTGAGAAATTGCACAGTGTTAGTCTTTTTTCGAATTGTGGTGCAGGGGATGTTGGGTATGCAACTGCTGGCTTTGAATTTAATGTCATGGCTGAGTTAAGCAGTAGGCGCTTGGAAGTATGCCTCTTAAATCATCCCGCTGCGATTGGTGTGGTCGGTGACTTACGCGAAACGTGGCCTCAAGTTGTGAAAACTTTCCAGCAGCAATGGCCGTCGGAAAGGGTTTCGTTGCTCGCCGCGTGCCCTCCCTGCCAAGGTTTGAGCTCGGCACGAAATAAGCGAGGAAATCAGTATGATCCAGACGCCGGAATGCGAGACAAACGAAACCTGCTGGTGACTGTGATTGCAAACGTTGCAAAAAGTCTTTTGCCTCGCATCATCGTTGTAGAAAACGTTCAAGCGTTTCTCTCCCGTCAAGTCAGACATCCAACGACGAAAAAAAGCATCTCTGCTGCAAGGCTACTGATTGAAGAACTCCAAGACAAGTATGTCGTTTACCCGATTCTTGCAGATCTGTGCCATTTTGGAGTACCACAAAGCCGCAAACGCACCTTTCTGACATTCATACATCGCGACGAGCCCGCAAATGAACGACTCAGTGAAACTTCCAAAACGCCGTATCCAATGCAGAGCCATGGACCCTCTACGAGCAGACCGTTGATCAGCATCTCCAGTGCTTTACGAAAGATGAGCCTACCTTCGCTCGACGCTCGTTCTCCGAAACGTGCAATATCAAGCGTTGGAGGAGGGCTCCATTCCGTACCAGTTTGGTTGGATCGTCGGTATGACATGGTTGCCGCCATTCCAATCAATTCGGGTAAAAGTGCTTGGGGTAATAGTAAATGCAAGCAGTGCAAGCATACGTCCGATGACAGTGCTGCAATTTGCTCACAGTGCAATCTACCTCTCCTCAAACCGATTTTGAAAACCAAGAACGGTCGCTATAGATTGGTGACTGGCTTCAAGACATCTACTTATCGCCGCATACATCCGAATAAACCAGCAATGACAATTACCACAGCGTCGGGACATATTGGAAGCAACAATACAATTCATCCTAACGAGAACCGCCTATTGAGTCCTCTCGAGTGCGCGGTACTACAGACGATCCCAAGACAATTCAAATGGGGTGATTCGCTACAAAAGTGGGGGCATACAACTGTCCGAGAAATGATAGGCGAAGCAGTCCCACCGCTTTTTACCGCAAAGCATGGAAAGGTCCTCTCTTCGCTCCTCCGGAACGATAGACCTATCCGAATGTCCAGTGCCGACCACAAGATGAGTACAAGTGCGCGAATGAAGCTATTCCCCGAAGTAGATTGAGCAACGCAGGCAATTTGGCAGAACATCAGCGGTCCAACCAATGCAGTCGGGCGAAGTGGGGGACACAGCATAAGTAGAGTAGTGGTTGAAGCTACAATCCCCTCCCGGCTTGGGACTCGTGGCCTCGTCCACTACGAAACAGGCAAGTCAAAAGCACTCGCCATAGTTGCTGAGATTAGGGCAAGTGATCTAAGTCATCGAGGTCTTTGTGGCGACCACTCGCTCGCTTATTGGTTTTGAGGTCGCTTAAGCTTATCAACTGGGCCTCAACGCCATCAAGTGTTACGTGAACACGAGCGGCGTAGCACGACCCAAATTCAACACCCGATATGCTCGTCAGCACTTCAACCCGCATTGGAGGAACTCCCATTCGGACGATCTTATCAGACTTAAGGAAGATATCCGGCTTCAAGTCAGGCGTGCCAAATCCGAATTCAACCAAAGCAGCGACCAATTTGTTCGCATTTTTTTCAGTTCGTGCGACCCAGACATCGATGTCATTGGTCGCTCGAGGATAACCGTAGTAGCCAACGGCAAAGCCACCGATCAGAAGATATTCAACCTTGTGTGAGTTCAACAATTTCAAGAACTCTTTGAAGTCGTCCGGAAGCTGCAGCTCCATAATTCATTTTCCGTAATCGGAGCATGTGTTCGATTCGGGCTTGCGGAGTTTGTCGATGCCAATAGGATTGATCGTCGTCGGCCTGGCTTAGGTCTACAACCGAAACGGCGGAACGGTCAAGATTTTGAGTTTCGGGATTAGTCATGGCAACTTTCCGCTACAGCTAGTAGTTGTATTGGTAGTTCCCTGGCTACGAGGCCATTTTGCACGCTATCCGATTGGACCGATTGAGAGATTCTCTAATAAGATGGCCGCATTAGCCGTTTCGCAAGCCGTTTCGCAAGGAGTTACGGCCTACGCTGGCAGCTCGAAACGCCTCATGGCAGGTATGAGCAAAATGCTGAAAATGGGCGAAGAGGGACTCGAACCCACGACATCTACTTTGTAAGAGTAGCGCTCTAACCAACTGAGCTATTCGCCCGCGAAGTGCGTCTGGCTTGCGACCGCTGCGGCCATCTACCAGACACCGGATTTGCGCGAAATGGTTCGGACTATATGTTCGATAATTGACGGGTACGGCGAGCTCGACGCTCGGCGCGAAGACGACTACGACGCTTCACTTCACTCGGCTTCTCGTAATACTCGCGTCGACGCATCTCTTTCTTAATTCCGCTACGTTCCACTAACTTCCGGAAACGGCGAACCGCCTCCTGAATCGTTTCCCGGTCGCGGACCATCAACTTGACCATGCAGTCCTCCCAATGTGTCGCTGAACTCTGAAATATTGTGTAGCTGAACTATTGTACGCTGTTTAAATTTTGTCAGGGTGCAAGCCGTGTTACGACCAACTGCACTCTCCGAAAGTGTATTGAACATGGGCGGTCAGTAAACCCGCCTGAGCAATTTAAGTCCGATTTTAAGGCCCAAACGATGAAAAGTGACAAACCAGAATCAGTCGTTCTGGTGTACTCCGCAGTGTGGGATAGGGCATCAAGCCCCGTAGTTTATCGAGCCGACCGGCTTTCGTCCAGGTGTTTCGCCGCTTAGTTTCTGCTGGAATCCAAGCAATTCTTGCCGGAGAGTTCTTTCCAAACTAGCCAAACCACCCAACCCCGTCGATTCTTACGACTCTCGCAACCCAATCGTGGCCGCCTAGTTTGATGTGTCGATCCCTTGAAACTCGATGGAGAACATACTTCGTTTTTGGTTGGCAGCGATGATCACGCCCACCGGGCGATGCGTTCTACTCACTTTGACTCCTGTGTTAGGATCCCGCCATGATCGAGACTTCAGGTGATCAAGCCACGCGTGAAAACGCGCTTCAGTTCCTCGATGAAATGGAATCGAGGCACGATTTTCTGTTAAATGAACTCGATAAGCTCAATGCGAGCATCGAGACGGTGTTGTCCGAATACACCAAGAGCCGCCAGGGTGCGGATGCATCGCCTGCCGCGACTGAGATTGCGGCAGGGGGCGAAATGACAGGCGAAACCGTTGAATTGTCCAGCGACCACGACTAGCGCTTCATCCAGATCAGTTTTTGGGATTCTCTCGGTTTGTGTGGCACTGGCTTGCCAGTGATTATTGAGTCTTAGCAGCTTGCATTTCGATAAGCCAGTTGTCAGGTTTCGTAAGGGAAATCCCTGCGCCGATTCACATTCTAGCCGCCGTGAAAATTTGACACTGATGAACGTGCAAGCTTACAACGAAAAACACACGGGCGAGCCCGTGCCACACTAAACCAGTTCTCTATCTGGACGAAGAACTAGCGATTTGTCCGGCTCTAACTTTAGGGTGGTTTGGGGGAGGTCGCTCGGGACTGCGAACAGCGAAATTGCTCTTGAGCCGCTGGACCACGTTCGTCTATTTCATTGCTTGGCTAGCAAAACGTGTGGCTGGTATTGGCAATTAGGCGTTCGAAATAGATCGGTTATTTCATCCATGTCTTCCCCGCATACAGCAGCGACGTCTCCCTCCGCCGCATCGCAACCGTTGTCAACATCGCGTGACGTGTCAGATCAGCCGGTCGCAGACGAGCTCGTCTTGGGGCAGTACATTCCGTTGTTGTACCACTACAACATGTTGCAAGACGAAGAGCGGGTTGGAGCGTTCTTTCAAGCCATCCAAGTTGTCGTGCAACCGGGGATGCACGTCGTAGAACTTGGCGGAGGCACAGGCATACTTTCGTCTTTCGCCGCGCGTCGTGGTGCGCGGGTGACATGCGTCGAACACAATCCCGAGCTAGTGGCCTGCGCTCGACGATTCATCAGCGACAACGGACTCGATGCGCAGATCAGCGTCATCCAAGCAGACGCCGCGGAGTTTGTGCCCAGTGAGCCTGTTGATGTGGTGATCTGCGAAATGCTGCACGTGGGATTATTGAGGGAAAAACAAGCTCAGATTATCAGCGGATTCAAGCGGGCTTATCAAAGGGCCTATGGCGCGGCGCTGCCACTATTTATCCCCGAAGTTTCGATGTTGATGGCACAGGCTACAGAGCACTCCTTCGATTTTTCAGGTTACTGGGCGCCGGTGCCCATGTTTCAAGCGCCGCTGATGGAGCAACCGCGAACCAAGGAGCTGAGTTTACTGATGCCTTATGCAAGCATCGATTATCGGCACGAGATACCGCTGGATTTCGATGTCCGGCAGCGTTTGACGGCAACACACTCTGGCTACGTAAATGCTCTCCGCCTGGTGACTCAGAATGTGTTGGCAGTAGATGTGATTCAACAGCGGGCAATTACCTGGCCCAATCAGTGCTTGGTGCTGCCGCTTGCTTCAGGCCTGGAAGTCAATGCGGGCGAGGAGTTGGATGTGGTTTTTCGTTATGCCGCAGGGGGCTCGGTGGAAGAATTGTGGCAGTCGATCGAAATTGTTAAGCCCAGCGACAGGGGCTAAAAGCCATAACGGGCGCGGGCAAAGTGCGCTCGAATCTGCTCAGCGGACACACCTTCTGAGGCCATTTTAAAAGCTTGTACAACCGCCGGATTGAGCATCACGATTAGCCCGTAGATTCCCACGCCCAGCGAAAAGGGTGCGCAATAACAAGTTAAAGCGGTGACCATGCCACCGATGAGCGAGATCATCATCATGGTTCTGCCGACGAACCAAAAGCTGCGAATCCCCGACACGATTCGCAAAATCGAGAATACGAAAACAAGAGCTCCCAAGACTCCAAATCCAATCCCCATCCCAAACATGACTGCGGGAGGAGGAGGCGAGGGCACGTTATTCATGCTGGGCATCATGAGTGAAAAAAAGACACTGTAGAACAACAGCAGGCTACCCATGAACAACTCCATGACACCACACACGATTTGCAGGATGCTAATTACCTGCATGTGCCCCACCATCCCAGCGTCTCCATAGGCGGTGAGGGGTTGTGCCGTGTCCACGGGGTTGGCGGCGTAAGGATTTAGCGGAGCAGCTTGCGAATTATCTTCTGGCAATTCAGCGGTGTTCATGAGTCCTCCGCAGGGGCAACTTAATCTTCGACATCGGCAAACTTCCAACTTGGCTGAAATTCGGCAGACAATGGTTGCTCGGTCATGTAGGCCCGCAGCAATTCGATTGGTATGGAGTGCTCGTGCAAAATGGCATCGTGGAATTGGCGGTTGCTCATCTTACCAGTTTGCACGAGTTCTCGATGCAGGGAGCGCAATTGTAAGCCACCAAGCATGTAAGCCGCCTGGTACAGTGGACTGTAACCGCCCATGATCGAGCGGCGAACTTCGGCGGCGGCGGCAGAGCGTTCGTGGCCTACGCGATCCACCAAATAATCGATGCACTCGGCGGGCGACATTTTTCCCAGGTGGTAGTTCAAGGAAAAAATGATTCTGGCACATCGGTGGCGACGCCAAAAGAGCATGCCAACTCGGTCCTCGGCACTTTTCGCAAATTCGAGATCCCACAGCAGCATTTCCCAATAGAGCGCCCAACCCTCGATCCAAAATGGAGTGCTGAAAATCGTACGATAGGGACGGTAGCGCGGCAGCATGTGAAATTGCAGGTGATGCCCGGGAATCAGCTCGTGATGTACTGTCGCACGTGAAAAATGCTCGTTATTGCTCCGCATGCTCATCAATTTTTCTTCGTGAGTCATGTCGTCAGTTGGAAAGGAAACGATAATTGTCTCGCCTCCCAGAAAATAGGGATTTACACGCTGCCTCTCGGGGCTCATCATCGTCATACGCCAGCCTTGAGCGGCGAGGGGCGGGACGGTCACCAGATCGTTGGCTTCCAGAAAGCGGATGGCTTCCCAGGCCAAGTCGCGAATCATCTCGGGCTGCTTACCGGGTTCAACATGTTGATTTTTGACATGTTCCAGGGCCTTGCGCCAGTCGTCATTAAATCCTAGGGCAGAAGCGGCCGCGACCATTTGTTCATCGCACCACTGCATTTCTCGCTCGGCCAGTCTCACCAATTCCGTCGGTTCGTGAGCAATCCACTCGTGTGCCAACTCCAGTTGCAAACCATCGCGACCAATGGGCAGCCCGATGATGGTGTCTTTGTCCGCGTCGGGCACACCCACCAGCTTTTCCTTAAGTGCGAGTCGATACTTCTCGAGTGCGTCGAGCACCTGTTCCATCGGCTGCTTCGTCCACCACGAGTACCGCGGATCGTAGTGATTGTAGAATCCGTGTGCCTCGCGGAGCGCGTTTCGCAGCGCGGTGACAAGTTCACTGGCACGCAGGGCGGTCAGACGTTTTTGAGTCGCGTCGTCGCTAACTTCGGTGGCTGCCAGAGGCTGGAGAGCTTTGAGCTTTACATTGATGGCCAAGGCCGCGGTATCCAGCTTCGCCGCCACTTCGTCCGGTTGCATAGGTTCAACATCTTCACGCGATTTGCAGAATTGCAGTAACTCGGGTGCAAACGGTAGTAATTGGGCGGCGGCTAGATCGCGTTGCCAATCAAGCTTTTGTTTCTTTTGTTGATATTCAAGTTCGGATCTCAAGAGCAGGTAATCGATCTGGCTAACGCGATCCAACGAACTGAATTCTTGCCCTCGCAACTGCACCAACCAGTCGCTAGTGAGCGACGCACGACGCTCGGCGGCGGCGCTGTCGAGCGGAAGTCGAAAGCGGTGATCTAGCCCGCGGACGTCCGCAGCGTATTGTTCAATGAAACTGCGAATCGACGCTGTTTGTGCGGTCGCAACCCCTGCAGCAAAAATGATCAAGCAGGTCCAGGCGGCCACGGTCAGCTTAGGCATAGTTCACTTTAAGGTAAACGAGTGTTGGGTATCCAGGCGTTCCACTTGCTTGGGGCATCCGATATTGTAATTGCTCCAATAAACTCGCATGGCGATCCGCGATGCAATTTCGGCTCCGTCGACGCGATTGGCTACCGGTGTTAGCCCCAAAATGAAGATCATTATTGACCACGTGCAGTCGCATGAGACGAGCGTTGCGTCAGGCCACCGCGGGGCGGACACTGCCGGGCCGCGTCTCGCGTTGACCGGTACAATTTGATAAAATCTGCGGGCTTGATGGATTCGAGCATCCAAGACCACATTCACTTTGTAGCTTGAAGCACGATCTGCTACCAATTCGCTGCACATGCCGCTTTTTGCAGAACTTGCAGGCGGATCCAGTCCCGCGCTGAGCAAGCTTACTGACCAGGCAAAGACTTGAGAGTCACCTGGATACGATTGCCGAATATACTGCCCCAATTTAGGAAGTTTTATGACCATTGACAGCTATGCTCCATGTCCCTGTGGGAGCGGTAAGAAACTGAAATTCTGCAAATGCCTGGATCAGCCGCAAGAATACGAGAAGATTGACCGTCTTATCGAGGGTGGGCAGGAGTTGGCGGCCCTCGATCGCATTAACCAGATGCTGGCCAAGACCCCCAATACGGCGTGGCTGCTAGCTATCAAATGCGAACTCTTATTGGCGATGCAAGAGTTAAGCACATTCAAGGAAACCGTCATTCGGTTCCTAAAACTCAAGCCGGATAACCCGCTCGCGTCCGTCATGCGTTCGATGGTTGCCTGCCAGGAAGATGAGCCACCCGAGAACGCCGCCCGCTACCTATTGCACGGCATGTCGGAGTCTCGTGAGTCATTTCCACCGATGACGATACCAGCGATCCAGGTACTGGTACGCACACTGGCAGAGAACGATAAACTGTCACTAATTGGCTTTTGGTGCGATTTGCTCAACAACCTCGTGAGCAATCCCGAGATGTTGGAGGAGTCACCACTCCGCGAACCAAGCCTGAATTTAATTACGAAAGCCCCTTCTCGCTTGATTGAAGAGGGCTCGGGAGTAGCCTGGAAAGAGCGTCTTTCTGAAATCTTGGCTCTGGTACGAACTTTTCGTTATCCCCAAGCGGAGACGAAATTACGCGCCATTTTGCGAGATTTCCCTGATCAGCCCGGCCCCTTAAGCCACTTATTGCGAGCCCAATATGCGCAGCTTGACCAAGCAGGCGCGTGGGCAACCGCCAAGAAACTAGCTTCCAACCTGCAGGTCTCGGCCGATGATCGAGCGTATTTCCTGGCACTTGCCTACGAAATCGAACCTGAGCAGAAGTCGCTTGACACGCCGGTGGTCGTTCGTTTTGCCGAAGTCGATTCGGATGAGCGGATTCACCAAGTGCTGGAAAGCCTCGATTTTGTGCTTCCCCTTGACGGTCCGGAAGCGGAGCAAATGCGGCACTTTTACGCCGCGGCGGTGAAAGACGAAGTTCCTGCAAAACGAATCTATGCTGTTTACGACCGGCACTTTTCACCGGCGCACAAACCCGCTCAAGATGCCCCCGTCGAGGACAAACCAGCTATTGCCCAGTTCGTCGCATCGATTGTGACTTTTGGCAAGCAGACCGATAAACCAGCCCGCGTGCTGCTAATCGGCCGCACTTTGCCGCAACAGCAACCAGTGCTCGATCGAGTCATTGAGTCGTTGCAGTTGGGAACTGAAATCACGGACCATTTGGTCACTTCGAGTAGCCCCTACCCGATGCTACTGCGTCGTGCCAAAGTCATGGTCGCCAACCCGACGGGCGCCCTGTCCTTGCAACAACGCGGCCATGAGCTCGTTGAGGACTTTTTGAACTGCAAGTTTACCGTTTTGAATAATGAAAGCGTGCTGGAAGCGGTTCAGGACGAGCGCAAACGTGTGATCGTACGCGGCCTGCTCGCCCACCTTGAAGGCGAACAATCGTTTGTCGTGCCACAGTCCTCGATGGATGAGATATATCGCCGACTCGATATCCCTCGCCCTGCTGCGAAAGTGAATCCAGAGTCTACGAATATCCAGTTAATCACGATCATTGATCTTGATCGGATCGATGTAACACAACTTTCCGACAACCAATTGATGGCCATTTTGGCCCGCGCCGTGGCCCTGGGCGCGTATCGCGTTTATCACCGCTGCGCTGGCGAAATACTGGCTCGTCCCAGTCTTGCCGATGGTCCGATGCGAGTTGCAGCCCTCAGTGGAATGATCACCTTCGAACCCGACATCGAAGAAAAAATCCGCTATTGCCGCGAATTGTATACCGCCATCGAAAACGCGGGCGGACAGGTAGGCCGCGTGGCCATTCAACTGATGACATTGCTGCAATCTTCTGGCCGATTTGAAGAGTCCCAACAGGTGATTCTGACAGCGCTTAAAAAGTACCCCGAAGATCCCTATTTGATGAGCTTCATGCAATACATCATGGAGCAGTCGCGCGGAGCCGCGGGTAGCCCAGCGGCTGCGGGAATGGGTGGCGATGGGCTGCAAGAATCCAGCAGCGGCTTGGTTCTGCCCGGCCAGGCTGAGCAGCCGGAAGGCAAGAGCAAGCTGTGGCTCCCCGGCATGTAGATTGCAGCCATGAAAATTGGATGCACGTCAGGGATACACCACGGTTGTGCCAGCCTAATGAACAAACACACCCAACAACGCCTTGAAATCTGCGCCGTTGGGACTTACAGGTGGTAGGCACTGTCGTGAGTTCGACGAGTCCAGTGGGTAGCTCGGCGTTAATGTGTGTGGGGGCAATCAGTGCGGGGACAATGGCGCGGGGAGACGATGGCGCGGGGACCGTGCAGCGTCGTCTGACTACCGCGAAGCCAACGTACGAGCCGAAGAAACCGACGCTAGTGCGTTGCGGCCAATTTCTAGATCTTGGGACAACTGGCTGATCGACGGGCAAGCTGCTAAGTCTCAATAAACACTGGCAAGCCAGTGCCACACAAAACAAAAGCCGAAGAAACCGACGCTAGTGCGTTGCGGCGAATTTCAAGATCTTGGGACAACTGGCTG
>JBBQRC010000081.1:0-11136 GCA_038215215.1 Pirellulales bacterium | reverse complement strand
AGGTCATCCGCGGCGGGGTCAGCGGGCGGCGAGCCCGCGACCGCATCATCTCCCATGCCCAGGTCACCCAACAAGGCAGCCAAATCATCGTCCTCGGCAGGTGCAGGAGTTTCGACTGCAGTGGGTGTTGCGTCCACCGGTACATTCGCGACTGCAGCAGCAGGCGCGAGCCTGTCATCGCTGTTGATCGCGATTGGTGCCCAGGGGCCTGCCAGTGACGCACCGTTCATGGAATGCAAGCCACCTAACCTGACCTCCGGGCGACCTTGAATCGATAACGCGGGGATAAACCCTTGCGAAGTCACATATTGTGACGTCTTCACATTCACTAAACGCTCGGTGCAGGGAAGAGCGATTTGGTCTCCATCAGCGTCGGTGTAAAAATAAAACGGCAGGTCATCGACCGTTAGTAGGGAGCCAAGCTTCATCGTGCTGAGCCCCTGGTTGAGGAAGGTTTGTCCAATCGTCAGTCCAGCCAAGAACGAGGAATTGCCCCAGAGCATACCCTGTAAGCCGCTTTTGGGAGTAAATTCTTCGAAGGCAAAAGAGTCAATAGGTTCAGTCTTTTTGCCGTAAGGCCAACGCAACATAAATCGCGGCGTCGTCAGACCCAAGTAGACTGCCTCTGGCAATTCCCGCAGCGCCTGCCAGGACTGCTTGACCAGCGGATGAACTTCCTCGGGAGCGTGTTTCTTGAGGCAACTGCAATCGACGGCGGCCACGAAGGGGGCGCCAGCGGCAGCGGCGATCTTCGCAGCCCGCGCTAACAGCTCAGCATGAGGTGGAATCAGCTCAAAAACAAAATTGCAAACCAGCAGCGAGAGCGGCCCTTGCGCTGCGTCGAGTGATGGGTTTTCGACGAGCCACTTGTAAAGGCCTGTTTCCTCCAACGAATCGCTGGAGGCCAAGTCTGCAGCCAGCTCCGCGGCATTTAAATCGTACAGCACAACCTCAAGCTCGCCGTCCAGATCCAAACGGTGCAAAATGAAGTCGAGCGATCTCCAGAGCGATTCCATCGATTGAAAATCGGGGTGATGCAGCACACGCCGCATCAGTTCCGACAACGAGGTATCCACGGCCGCCAACAGTTCAGCTTGACCTTGCATCTCGGGAACCACGTGTTTTCCCACCACATCGCGTAGCAGTGTTTTGATTTCGGATTGCTCAACAGTCTTGGCTTCGTGCCCAATCAAATCCGCAAAACTTTCAATTCGCCCGCGCGGCACCGTGCTACATTGGGAGGATTTGTCAGGTCGCTGCGTACCTAGTTCAGAATCGCCTGCTAGGCTGCGGACAGCCGCAGCAGCCTTCGGAAAAGTTGCAGGGTCTTGCAGTTTTTGGCGGAGGCTAACGAGCTTTTCGAACAGCGGAATGTTCTGGTAAAGTTGGTCAGGGTGAAAGTCATCCAGGCTGCGAATCGGCACAGAGATCATCGCCCCGCTGGATCCCGCCGGCAGGTTCAGGCTGACTTCCAAACGTGCCAACAACGCGTCGAGGTTCTCGTGGTTAACACGTAGCGGTTTTCGACCGGCAAGTTGGCTGCCAACCTCCACCCGCTGAGCGTTTCCTTTGCCTGAAAAATCACCCAGCACAGCCATGCGAAAAGCCTTGGTGTCTTTGGCAGGTGCAACTTTGCTTTGAAGAGTTCCGAATTGAACTTTGTATTCCATCGATGAAAGCCTCTGGTGGTGCGGAAGTACGAATGCCTAGCGCAATTTCTGCCAGCCGTGGTGACGCTGCAGAGAACTTGGCAACGCCAGACCACACGACCGTTTCCAGATAAGATAACTCATTTGTTCCGTTTTTGGACAGTCTGAGCTAATTTGCAACTGAAACCGGGATTTGCAGCAGTTGCGGCGGCACTTGTGCAGCGACTGTTGTGACATCGCTTTGGTCACCAGCCACAGGCGTCAATTGCGTGTTCTGCCCAGGAGCCGACAGATGTTCCGTGGTTGCATCGATACGTTTCGGGCGAACGCGATCCGCAAAAGTAATATTGTTGTACTCCAGGATGGTCCCCTTTTCGAAATGCACGTTCTTGAGCGCAATCATGTAGGTTACCAACGCGTCGTAATACGCCGCATCGGCTTGCGAAACGCGGGCCTGAGAATCAAGGATTTCATTGGTGTTGACGCGGCTCTGGTTATCCTCAAGGTTTTTAAGGCTGGCCAGTTGTTCATACGCAGCCAGCCGCTGGTTCATCCTCACGTTGGCGATTTCGAACGCCCGAATGGTCGAAGAATAAGCGTTGCTTAGATCATGGATAATACGTCGATGCTTTTGATCGAGAAGATCTTGATCACGGGCCAACTTGAGCTGGGCGTTGCGAACGTTGTTGTACGCGCGGCGAAAGCCTACCGGCAAGCTTACTTCAGCACCAAACTGCCACTCTTGAAATTCCCCGCTCGCAAGGTTGGCGACCGCGTTGTCGAACCGCGTTTTATCGAATCCCCACAGATCATGTCCAAGGCCTCTCAGGCGATATTGAGCCAGTAAATCAACCTGGGGCAGAAGCGCATTCTTGCTGGCGATAAGTTCCAGGTGATTGCGTTTTATCAGCAGATCTTGTTTGCGCAGTTCGGGGCGAAGCTGAGTCGCCTCACTGACCAGTTCCGGCCAGGAAAAGATTACTTTGACCAAAATCGGATCGTGCGAGGGCCGCAACATGCGATCATCGTTAATGGGCAGATTCATCAGCAAACGCAGTCTTCGTTCCGCCACATGCACCCCTTCGACCGCCCGAAAGGTGCCACCGCTGCTACCGTTGTTGCCACGTGTACCATCGACTTCGCGGCCAGTCAGTGCCTCGAGTACCTGAGCTTCGAAGCGGTAATACTGCTCGCGAGCTCTTGATTCTTTTTCACCGGTGCCCGATTTTTGCTCGCGATAGAGACTTTCGACCCGCCAAGTGTCGAGCGCGGCATCGCGCGCCGCGATTTTGGCTTCCAGATTCCGATAGGCGAAATACAAATCCCAATAGGCATTTTCGACATCATTGATGAGGTCGCGGAGGCCCATCTCAAAATCGATAATGCTGGAGTCGGAGTTTATCCGCGCGATGAGAACGCCGTTGTAGGTTCCCGGAATTGCACCCGGGCCAGCGATCCGGTTGTAATCCAGACCACCACCGCGGCCCAAGTGATGCCGAAATCCCGCTTCAAGATTGGTTTGCCAGTAGCTAGAGAAAATATTGCTTGGTTGGTTATTTGCGTCGTAGATGGTATTTTTTCGCGCGTACAGCTCCGTTCCATGAGCGGTCGCTTTGGTGATTTCATTTTGGAATGTAAGCAAATCCTGCTGAACTAAGTTGGTACCGCCACCCAGCAAGCGGTTATTGACTGGGAAATCGTTTTTAGAATAGATGGTTCGCGAGGCAACTTGAGCGTCAAAGGCGGCTAACGCGGCTTCGACGCCCAGTCGCGGGTCTGTGGCCTGAATAGCGGGCTCGTAGATGGAGGCAATACCACTCACGCTTCGCAACGCAGAACCACCCAGGTCCTGCAACACCTTGGATCGCTCCACAGCAATTTGAACGGCTTCCGCCGGCGATATCAGCCAAGGCGTTCGTTCGGGTGTATTCAAGCTCAGTGGCTCAAGTTGGTCGGCCGATTCGAGTTCAACCGCAGCCACGTCTTTGTAGCAAATCGGGAGATCGATCCCTGGACCTATAAGACCGAGCGACTTTCCGTTGAACACCTGCTTGATCGTGTTTTTTGCGCAGCCTGTCAACAGGTACGGCAGCGCCACTGTTGCGAGAAGCACCAAAAGAAGTAATCGCCGCATCTAGCTTTCCAATGAACCGTTCTGCTGGTTAGACGCGCTCAAGCCATAAAACTCTGGACCCCAACAATCTGTTCATCGGACTGGCAGTCTAACCGCGATAAACGATATACTCTCAATAATCGGAAAATCCCACCAGAAGCATTTCCGATCGCAGACTCGCGTTACATTACGAAAGCTTGGGGGGAGTAGGTGAACTAGGTGTCGCAAGCCAAGTCCGAGGGGAGTTCAACGCTCAATGCCATCATCAGCCAATTGAGGGATTCACTGCGCGCGGCGGCACCGCATGACGCGCAACAGGCTGCCATCTTGCGCGCATTTCTGGAGGCCACTGGGGCAGAGGTTGGTGCGTGCTGGATCGCATCCAACGGAAGTTTTCAACTGGACTGTGAAATTGGACTGGTGTCGCTCGGGATTGGCAGCAACGGTGCGCTGCAGTTGCTTCACGAGAACGCGCTTGAGGCGGTCTGTCGCAATTTCCCTGATCAACCAAATTTCCCTGATCAACCCAACAATTTCTCCGAGGCTCAGGACGCGGGTCGACTCTATCGTTTCTATGCCCTCGAGCACCATGCGAAGGGTGTCGTCGTTGTCGAAACGGTTCACGAGCCGAAGACAGCGTTGGATACAGATCAACATCAACGACGGATGCGGGCCATTGCCGAAGTCGACGCTAGCTTTCGGCTGCAGACACCGCATGACGGGGAGCTGGACCTAGTTCCAGTAGCGAACGAACTGCAGGCACTGTTGCCACAACTCTACGCCAGTCCCGGCTTGGATGGCTTGGAAGCAAGCGCCTATCGACTGGTGAATGCAGGGCGTACCTACATTCGCGTTGATCGCGTCAGTGTGGCCAGTTGTGTTGACCATCACGCCAAGCTACTGGCGGTCAGCGGGGTGGCCAGTATCGAACGCCGCGCCAAACAAGTCAGAGCCCTGGAGGTGCTGATAGGCAAAGTCGTGCGGGGCTTACAACCGTTGCGCTATCCGTGCCGTGACAGCTTGCCACCCGAGTTAGAAAAGTCTCTAGGTGAGTATTTGGATGTATCCGGTTGTGAACGGATTTGGATTCGGCCCATCGCCAGTGACCGACCTGAGCCTGCTGGAGAAGGAACGCCCGCCAAACCGGAGCGGTGCATTGGAGCAGTCATTGCGGAGGCATTTTCGAACGACCGCGATAGTGATGTTGATACTCGCCTCGCGCTCTATATGCGACATGCTGAAATCGCCTTCCGCAATGCCTATCAGATCGAGAGTCTGCCATTGCGTCGCTGGTCGTTGGCATTGCATCGCGTGGCAGAGACCTACCGCTCTTGGCAAGTTCGCTTCCTGGCCGTCGTAAGCTTGGGAACGGTGGTGATTGTAGCCGCGTTTTCATGGCCGGTTGATTTTAAGATCGAGGCCCAAGGAACTCTGCAACCGGCCAATTTGCGACATATCTACGCGCCGGCCAATGGCGAAATTACACAATTAAATGCGCAGTATCGAGATGAAGTTGCCGCGGGAGATACTCTACTAGTCATTCGCAGTCGTGAACTGGAGTTGCGTCAGCAAGAGTTGTTAACTGAGCGCGGCGTCACTTTGGAAAAACTGCATGGTATCGAAGCGGCTCGGTTGGGGGATCGCAATGGCAGTATGTTGGACTCAACCAACGGCATTGAGCTATCCGCTAGCGAGCGAGAGCTTCGTGAGTGGTTGCTGAGCCAAAATGAACAGTTGGCCGTAATTAAACAAATGCTGACCGCTTTGGAGGTCAAGAGCCCAACGGCTGGATCGGTTATCAGTTGGAATCCGTCGGAGAGTCTGGAGCGCAGGCCGGTGCAGCAAGGGCAAAAATTGATGAGTATTGCGACGTTGGGCGGACAGGGGTTCCTGCAGCTTCGCGTCCTGGACGAAGATATTCGCCATGTCACCCAAGCCTCAGCCGGCGCAGCACAGCCGCCTAAAATAACCTTTTCAATCGCCAGCGATCCAGGCCGGCAGCACGCGGCGGAACTGGGAAAGATTGGCACTATCGTAGAGATTGACCCCCAGCGAGGTGCGACAATTCAGGTCGAAGCCACAGTGCGTCCTGAAGAGATGCTGGGTGCAGCGCCAGGTGCCAGGGTTAATGCTCGCATCCACTGTGGTCGCGCATCGCTGGGATACGTCTGGACTCGCCGCTTATGGGATTTCTTGCTACTGCAGACAAGCTAACGCGAAACACCCAGGGGCCGTCGCAAAACAAGTTACCCAGGTAGCAGCGATCGGGAAACAGTCGATAGCAGATGGTTTGACTTCAATTTTTGAGGACCTTTTCACTTCCATGAACAGATTTCCCAAACATCGGAAACTAGCCCTCTCGCTGTGCTTGACACTGCTGACGCTCAACTCAGATCGTTGCGGGTTGCTCGCTGAGGACATTACCGTCAATCCTGTCTTTTTGAACTTGATCGAACAGGCTCAAGTGCCAGCCCTCGAGGAGGGGCCGGTCATGGAGATTTTGGTGAAGGAGGGAGAGCACGTAGAGTTCGGCAGGCCGCTGGTGAAGATCGATGATCAGCGCGCCCAATATCAAAAATTGCAAGCGGATCATGATGCCAAGGTCGCAACGAAGAAGGCGGCTGATCGCTCAGAAATCGAACTCGCCGAAACCGAGTTCAAGCTGTCAGGCGCTAGTTTGCAGCGCGCGTTAGAATCGCGAAAAAAATTCCCAGACACACCTTCGCAAGCCGAGGTTGACGAATTGCAGCTCAGGGTCGCGCAAGCACGGCAACATATAGAGAAAGCAACAAACGAAAGCCAGCTCGCCCAATGGGCGAGTGATTTTGCCGATACGAGTTTAATGGTTGCCCAGTACGAGTTAGAGCGGCACAAAATTAAGTCACCAATTCAGGGAACCGTGGTGGAAATTCTGGCGAGACGAGGCGAATGGGTGCGTCCAGGACAGCCAGTTGCACGCGTTATTCGCATGGATCGATTGCGCGTCGAAGGTTGGTTGCCAAGAGAGAAAATTCGGGCTGGTATGGAAACTTGCGCCGTCACCGTGGTCCAGGATGATCTCAATGGAAAACAGCAAAAGTTGTCAGGTAAAATCGTCTTTGTCAATCCTGAAGTCGATCCCAATGACGGCCGTCAGCGCGTCTTGGCTGATGTAGATAACAGCCAGGGTTTACTAGGCCCTGGCATGCGTGCGGTCATGGTCATCCACGCGCGCTAGTTTCAGTCCTTAGACGGTCTAAGTCAGAAAGGCACCTTTCGCAAAGTCGCTATGGAACTGGGACGACATCAATTTTTGGCCTCAATCCATCGACCAGTTCGGCTGCGCATACGACCGGACTTGATTGCGACTCCACGGGTCGTGGCTGGTGAGACTCGCTATTTCATTAAGGATCCGATTTCGCTAGCTCACCATCAACTGTGGGAGCAAGAATTCGTCTTGCTGACGTTGCTTGATGGAAAAACGAGCATGGCTGAGATGAAGGAAAAGTTCGAAGCGCGCTTCAAGCCAGCGCGTCTGGACATTGCGTTGCTGGAAGTACTGCACGGCCAATTCCACCGCAACGGTTTGATCCTCTCCGATCATGATGGACAGGGCGAGCAACTTTTCAGACGCCATCTGGACGAACTATTGCGGCAGCGGAAGAGGGGTGTCTTCCATCTGCTAGCGTGGCGGTTTCGTGGCATCAATCCGGATTCATTTTTGACGCTCTGCAATCGGTGGTTGGGCTTTCTTTTTACACCAGCCAGCCTGACCGTGCTGCTGATGTTTGTAGCCTTTTCGGTCATGTTTCTGATTGCACAATGGCATGACGTTTTGTTTCGCCTACCAAACTGGAACGCCTTGCTCAACCCACAGAACTTGGTGGTGATGACCATCTCCTTCGTCGCGCTGAAGGCGCTGCATGAGTTAGGTCATGGATTGGCCTGTAAATTTTTTGGAGGTGAATGCAACGAAATGGGAGTAATGCTGCTGGCATTTGCGCCCTGTTTGTACTGTGACGTTTCCGATTCTTGGATGATAGCCAACAAGTGGCAAAGAGCCATGGTGGCTGCGGCAGGTGTAGGGTGCGAAGTCGTCATCGCAGCCGGATGCATGTGGCTCTGGTGGTTCAGCCAGCCGGGACTCATTCATGATCTCGCTTTCACCACCATGGTCGTGGGAAGTATTGGCACAATTCTATTTAATGCCAATCCACTACTGCGATATGACGGTTATTTTGTGATGTCCGATTTAGTGGAAGCGCCCAACCTGTGGTTTCAAGCACGGTTGGTGCTGGTGGATTCCGTCCGCACTTTTTTCTTTACAGCAACGCGCAGTCGCGGCGGTGATTTGCCCGAGCACAATCGACTATGGATGTGGTGCTTCGCAGTGGCTTCTGCGACCTATCGATTTCTGCTCACTGTGACCATTGTCCTGTTCGTCTACGGGGTCTTCCATTCGTGGAAACTTGAGGTTGTAGGAGCCGCCTTTGTCTTGTTGATCCTGTTGTCGTTGGCAATGCGACCGATCAGCGGGCTGGGGAAGTTTCTCAAAGATCCTTCGCAAATGCGTTCGTTACGGAAGGGACGTGCTTTGCTCAGTTGCATGTTGTTAGGGTTGGTGATAACGATTCTCTGGATTCCCATGCCCGCCAGAGTAAGAGCTCCAGTTTTAATTCAGTACGCCAACGCAACGCCAATCGTCAACGTCGTCGGAGGGGAACTAGTTCACGTGTTGCCCGCGGGTACCATGGTTCAGGCAGGAATGGAAATTGCAAAACTGGATTCGAAATCGATTGCATTGGATCTGTTGGCACGACAAGGCGAGCTGTTACGCTACCAGGCTAGATTGTCGGGATTGGCCGCGCGACGCGGCAATGATCCAACAGTGTCCAGTTTAGTCCCCGCGGTGGAAGAATCGATTGACGGGGTGCTGCTAGAAGTGAAACGATTACGGGCCGACGTGGATCAACTAAGCCTGAAAAGCCCCATTGATGGCGTGATTTTGGCGCCGCAAACTCGTTTGCCTGAGTCCAATTATGAAGGGCTGGAGTATTGGTCGGGCAATCCGCTGGAGTCAGAAAACCTAGGCTGTCTGCTTAAACCCGACACGGTTATATGCCAGGTTGGGAACAAAGAAAATCTGCTTGCCACTGCCTATTTATCGCAGTCGCAGGTGGACTTGATTCGCCCAGATCAATCGTCGGTCATTCGCGTGAAGCAGTATCCGGGGCAACGGCTCTCCGGGAGTGTGGTCAACGTGGGATCGCTAAACGATTCCGTCGCCATCCGTGATCTGCGTCGAACGGGTGTCCTGTCCAATGTGGCGGGGCAAGCGGACGGTCTTGATGCGAGTCCGATCTATGTGGCCAGCATTTCCATCGCAACGGGCAACTTTGTACCGATTCATGGTACGCCAGGCGAAGCGTCCATCACTATCGCACCCCAATCGCTGGCGACGCGACTGCTTCGGCTTTTCCATCAGACCTTTGTGGTTGATCCTACGGTACAAGGAAAGTAAGCCCGGTAATTGCACCGGCTTCGACCAACCCACCTTTCAATTGGACTGGAGGCAACTCCCGGACGCGCGGTGCGGCCCAACCAGCTTCGTACGGCCAACGCCAGTAGTATTTCTGATTTGCATGATGCACGGTCATTGCATAGGGAAGTGCCGGAATCGTCGCATAAAATCTTAGCGCCGACGCGGCCGCGTGCAGTTTATACGGTCGACCGTATCGTTCCACGTTTGCTTGCTCGAAGTAGAGCGGCTGGTAGGCGAACTGCTGTGCCTTTCGATCGAACGACGCAACGAACTGGGTTTCCATTTCGTCCGCGGTGGCGGCGTGCACATCAGGAACACTCCCCAACACCTGTCCTGCGAGATTTTCGGGGAGCGTATTATTCCCCGCTTTGGCTTTCGAAGTCACACTGATATTGAGCTGACCAATCGGCCGCTGCACCGGAAAGAAAGAGAACGCTGCTAATTTCGAGCTCTCTTTGATCTCGTTTTCCCGCAACTCCGAATTCGCAATTTCGATAGTAGTAGTCTCTTGCGGCTGCGCTTGGACTAGTTCTCTTTGTCGCGCATTGGCCACTGGTAAGGCCGGCATATGGGTTGGTTCAAAGGCCACTCGATTGTTAGGATGCTCTCGAGGAACCTGCGCAATCGCCAGATTTCCGGCGGATATCACAACCGAAAGCAACGCGCCGAAATATTGGGCTCCAAAAAAGTAGCGGTGAAGAGGGATGTCTTGATTAGACTTGTCATCAACTGGCGAAGCTTCCATGCTTTCACCCACCTTTCAGGGTTCATCCCACGGCTAGTACTCAAGGTCTTGCCCAGGAAACCAAACTTGAATGCGTTTGCTCGCACGGCAACACGGCTGGTTGCATCGCGTTCGCAGGGCTGTTCGGTTAGATCGAATCCGCAGCAATAGAACCATCAGCATGACTTCAGCTATGGTATATTCGGACGATCCGTCTACAGCGGAAAAACCGGAAATTTCCCACCACTTCGAAGCACTTACGATGGTAAAGGTGTGCGGATTGGTGGCTTATTTGCCGAATCTAAGGATGGTACAGTCGACTGTTCGATGGCGGACAAAGGGATCGTGATAGCTAAACCGATTATGCTCACTTTTTAGGTGGTTTTCAATGTAACAATTATCGGGATTCTCGCGGGGAGGTAGTTCGAGTAGCGGGCTCCGAAAAATCCGCTTCTGAAAACGTATGCTTTGAGCTCGTCAGACTTTTTGTTAGGCCTCCGACAATGTCCCGGTCCCGGTTTTTATCGTGGTTCATGAATGCGCTGCATATTGAAGGTCGCTCCTCTGAGCCGCCAGCCGACTCAAGAAAGGTGGTTTTCCCGAGGGTTTATAGTAGCCGCCTGGAAGATCGTCGGGTCTTAAGCGCCGATCCGATTTCCGCGCCTTTGAACCTCATTTCGCTCACTTTAGATGCGGGTGCACAAGCTAACGATGGGCTGGCTGATCGCTTTGAAGTGTCCCAATCAGTCTCCTCCACCGGCAACAGCGAAGTCATTGTCAAGGTTAACGATCGACAATTGTGGCAGGGGTCAGTCAGCACCCTCGACTCCATTCGCCTAAACGGATCTACAGACGCTGATCAGTTCTTCGTCGATCCAAGACTAAAATTGCCGAACGGGTTGTTGATCAACGGCCTTGGTGCACCAGAATTGTTTCAGGATCAGGTCATCTTCAACGATCTGCCGGACTGGCGTTCGGATGAGACCGTTTTTGCAGTATCAGGCACAGTGACGAGAATCCAAGTTGGTTCCAACTCCAATGCGATTGGGGCGACTTTTACAGTCGAAAATGTAGGGCTGATCCTCGACACCAATCAAGCTAAGGCATTGCGCTTCGAGCTTGATGCGCA
>JBBQRC010000080.1:0-11152 GCA_038215215.1 Pirellulales bacterium | reverse complement strand
TTGGCTGGTCGCCGGAATCTAGGGGCCACACTGTCCATTGAACCGGAGAGCTTGAGGAGAATCAAGCGTGCCCTGGCTCGCGAAGATACGCTGGCTGAGGATCAACCGCAGTTAGACGCTGCCTTGGCCTGGCTAGGGGTGCACGAGCGACTCGTTCGCAGGCGTCACGATCGCCAGTCGGCGACGTTTGCCTGGCATCCCATTCCCAAAACGCGACCGCTGTGCGAACTGGTGAGCGATGGCCCCACTGCCGATACCATCGTCGGCCATCCGGTGGTCGGTCGCCCAGACTCCGAGTTAATTGAGTATCAGTGGTTGAGTTCCAGCCGATTGCAAATTAATTTCAAGCAGCGCAAGTCCGCTGAATTTCCGACCGCAGGGCAACTTTGTGTGCGGCAGTTCAACGACGGTGGTTGGAAAGCTCACAATGGAAACGGATCGTTGGACGTTGGTCACAGCCCTGACGGATTGTTCACGACCATTCAATTAACCGCTGGGACATCCACAATTATCTTGGAACGCCAGCTATGGCCGATCGCCACCGGGCTAATAATCAGTCTGTTTACGGTGGTGGGATGCGCATGGCGTCTGCGACCAAATCGCGATCGAAATAATTGATACTCATCCCGGCGTCGACGACGATCGATTGAGCCGTGATGCCAGACGAACGTGGGCTTAATAAGAACAAGGCGGTGGCAGCAACTTCGTCAGTGGTCAAAGCCCTTTTCCGTGGAATGACACGTTCCGCGAACAGATAGGCATCGACGTATCCGGGTATTCCGGCAGAAGCGCTCGTCTTTAACAGCCCTGCGGCAACTGCATTAAAACGCACCTCGCTAAAGCGGCTGAACGATTTTGTCAGAAATGCCAGGGACGAGTCGAGTGCGGCTTTGACGGGAGCCATAAAACCGTAACTTTCGCTGGCCATCCGCGTGGTGGAAATACTGATTGTGACCACGGAGCCCTGCTGATCCAATTGGTCGCGGAGCGCACCGGCGAGAGCCATCAATGAAAAGCAACTGATATCAACCGCTTGCAGGAACTGGCGGCGCTCAGTCTCGTGAAACGGATACATACCGCCGCTGTAGTCAGCGAAAGCGATCGAGTGAACAAAACCTGAAAAACCTTCAAAATCGTGTTTTAATTGTGTGGCCAGTGCGTCGATCTGTGTTTGCTGTTCAACATCGCACACGTAGATCGAGCGTTCTGGAAACAGCTTGGCCACTTGCTCGCGCCGCGCTTCGCTACGTACGACAAACACCGGTTCCGCTCCCGCTTCCACCAGTTGCTGAGCAATTTTATAAGCCACGCTTTTCTTGTTCGCGACACCAAAGATCAAAAATCTCTTGCCGGAAATTTGCAGAAAGTCCATGGGAACTCAAGTGATGGGTAAAGGAGTCAATGGATTGACAGATGCAGTCGCCGTGCCTTCGAGCGCGGTTTCGTAAATCGAAGTGGAATCCCGGACTACGTTTACCGGATAATCATCATGCCGAACTGGACGCCAAGTTTACCGTCACCGGGTGAAGTACAACACCACCCCGGCAACGTTATACTATTGTCAGACAGAACCTGGACGTAAGTTCAACGACTCCTAGGAAAGTGAAGATTACTTGACTCATTCCGACTCCATTGCATCACAAGTTTTGGCCGCGGAAGTCACCGGTGTCGATTTGCTGAACGCGGTCAAACTACGCTTGGCAGCCCAATACGCACCGCGCGGTTGGCGGTCGTGGATCATAGCGGTTGCACAAACAATTGAATCTGGGATACCTTTCGAAAGCGCTGTCAGCAGTCTCGATTCTGCAGCGCCTCGCGAGCTGCGCCAGTTGATCGTCAGCGCGCTGCGGGTAAAGGATCCGATGCAGTTAGTGCTCGAAGCGCTGCAGGCCCGAGTTGCTTTGCGCTCCAGTTGGCGTGAGCTGCTTTCGCTGATGATCTATCCGATTTTTTCTTTAGCCTTTGCAACACTGGTGGGGACTTTATTCAGTTTCATGTTAAGTCGCGTGATTGACCTGAAGTACATCGAGGAATTTGGTTTGACGGGCATGGACGGCATCGTGGCGGCACTGCAAGATCAGAGTCAGGCGATCGTCGGTATTGGGTTCATTGTGGGCTGGACCCTGATAACGCTAGCCACCGTTTCCATCGTCGGGCCACCTTGGGCGTTAACCAGCATCGGCGGTGGGATTTTTCTCTTCGGGCGTCCCTTGCGATGGATCAATTTGACGGAGCTGCTGAACCGCTTCGGGCTGTTCGTCAAACAAGGTCTGTCGCCGGTAGATGCGGCCGCCGCCGTTTCGGAGAGCTTTGCCAATAGTGGTCAGCGTTTCGCATCACGCGCGATCGAAAAACGCATTTTGCTAGGGATGTCCCTTGGGAATGCGTTAGCGCAATCGTCGTTGAGCGACAATTTGTGCCGACCGGTACTAAGGATGTTGGATTATCGTGGGGCCGATTTAGGGCGATCGCTGCACGAAACGTCGCATATCCTGCAGCAATTGGCCGATCGCCGTTGTCGCAGCTTAAGCGCACTGATGCCGATGTTGGTTGTGTTTATCGTCGGGACCGTCATCTGGGGCCTAATTAGCAGCTATTTACTTTCGCTCCTGCCGCTGTTGCGAATGATCACCTCCTTTGCATAAATCGCCTGTGAACCGAAATTGGCCCTATGATGGTTTATCTTTCAAATTGGCTCATCTTTTACCCAATGGCCTTCAGTCTGTTTATCGTGCTTCGACTATCCCAAGCGTCGACAGATAGCCGACGCGCTTCACTTGGCGTGTTGGCAGTACGCTCAATCATCGTGCTCTTATTTTCCTTTGCCCTGGTTTCCCTTGGTGCCCGCTTTTCAGTGTTGAGTATCATGTGGATTGTTATCGCCGCCGTCTTCGGTACCATTCTCTATTTCAAGCAACGGCAGCTAAGCCGCTCCGCGGTGACCATGACACTGCTCAGCTGCACTGACGCGTCGCAAATCCAACGCGCGGCCGATTTTTTTCAACAAGAGCACGCTGGCTGGCTTGGTCGTCGCCTGGGTAAGTTTCTTCGACAAATCGCGCAGGGAAGCGAACCAATTCATGCTATGGAATCGACGGGCTTTGCACGGACAGCTTACGAAAAACTTACTGCTCGGCTAACACACAAATACGGTAGCCAGTCAGTCTTGTCCTCCGAGTTGTTTGCGCCATTACGAGTGGAGCAAGAGTTTGAACGGTTGCTCGGGCGGTTAACATTACTCAGTTGGTGCGTCTTCATTGGACCGGTATTTTTCCTGTTTCAAGTGATAATCGTTCCAACTTTGCTGAGGATGCTCGCGGAGTTTGCCGTACCGATTCCCACGTTGCTGCTACTTGTTGATGGCCGATCGTCCTACCTAGGTGGGCTACTGGCGATTGGCATTCCTCTCCTGATTATGTTCGTTTTCAGTTTCGCCTTGTTGAGCTGGATTTTCCCAGCTTGGGCCGAGCGCTGGCCACTTCGTTGGTTTTGCGGTGCCTACTTTCGTTCATTAGGCTTCATTGCCTTTGCGCGGGTGGCCCAACGGACGAGCGACGCGGTCACTGCTCTGCGACAAACGGCAGAATTATTGCCGGTACCCTACTTGGCCCGGAAATTTGAGTATGCAGCCGTTCGGATGGAGTCGGGCGAGTCGATGACGGATGCCATGGCCAACGCGGAATTGATTCCACCGCATCAGTTGGGAAATTTTGG
The DNA here is from genome assembly GCA_038215215.1 of Pirellulales bacterium. Lineage (GTDB taxonomy): Bacteria > Planctomycetota > Planctomycetia > Pirellulales > Pirellulaceae > Aureliella. Next base: position 7,438 of record JBBQRC010000080.1, on the reverse strand, counting down.
ATCGCAATTGAACACCGCGGGATTGGCTTGGGCCACGGAACAGTTAGCCACCGCAGACATTGAACGCATGCTCTATCGCTACTCGATCCTGATACAATGGACCCTGGTTGGCGTCACCCTCATTTTCGGAGGACTGGTTGCCGCAGTGAGCATTGGCATGATGCAGGCGCTCACCCAAATGATCCAGTCTATGAGCTATTAATCTTTTACACTCTCATCACCCAACCTCCATGCCCGCACGATCTGTCCACCACGCGCTCCGTAAAGCCGCAACCACCATGGAAATGTTGGTCGCCATTTCGCTGCTGGCCTTCGCCGTTACGGGGATGGGGCAGTTCGTTCGGCAAGTCAACAGCGGCCTACGCGACCGCGAATTGAGTGCCCGCATAGGTTGGGAATTGCTGAACGCGCGCGAACGTATTGGGACTTGGCCCAAAGAACGACTGACCGTCGAGCAGATCCAAAAATTGCCCGTTTCCGCAGCTCTGGCCGAAAGTCTAGAGGAGGCGCAATTCACTGCGAGCATCGTGACCATTGCTACCCCAATCCGCGCCACCCAGATTACTCTTGCATTGGAATGTAAAGTGTTGGGCCAGCCCGCGCAACCTGCCGTCCTCACTTTTTGGGTCGCGGCGGAAGGCGATGGTGATTCATGAACAACGATCGCGCCGGTATGACACTTATCGAGGTTGTCTGGATGGTCGCTCTCACCGGTACCCTCCTGTCCACCTCCGTCGTCGTGATTAACCGATCTTTTGAAGCGCATCGCGCGGCCTTGACTCACCTCCGGCAATTGCATGCGTTGGAACAATTCATCGAACGCTGGCGTGGTGACGTACACCAGTGTCAGCAAATCGCTTTGAATGAGCAACTTGCGTTAGTGCTGGGTGATGGGAAACTTCTGCAGTATTCCGCCACAGACAATGTGATCACGCGGATTCAATTTATCGACGATGCCGCAGTAGGCCAAGAAACTTGGGAGGTACCCCGGCATTGTCAACTGAGGTGGCAACTGGATCGCGCTGCAGCCCACGAATTGTTAGTCGGCGCCCTCGAGTTTGACAATACCTTGCCTCTCAACACATCGCTTGAAATGGCGCCAGTTGCATTGGTCGCGCGTGTAGGAAGCGAAACCTTGGTAGCGCGCGCTTTGCCGCCGACTGCTTCTGAACCAGCCGTAGCCAACGCCGCGACAACAATTGGGGAGGCCAAAAGTGAATAGCCTGGTTACACAAAAGAAGTATTACAAATTTCAGCCTCGACGGCGCTCCGCCACGGTGATTGCCTGCGTACTTGTCGTGCTCTTGCTGGTCGGCATGCTCTGCGTGCAAACGACCCAGACGCTGCTGATCATTCGCCGTAGCGACACGCAGCGAGCGAAGCTTCACCAAGTCGGCGAACTACTTGAATTGGGCCGCCAAGTTGATTGGCAATCATCCCCCTCTGGCTCATTCGTAATTTCGATTCCACAAGCGGTCAAGCCCGACGCGGAACCCGAGTTGCTCACGGCGGAAATCGAAGGCCCCCGCGGCGGAACCGACGTTGATTCAGTCGAACGCATCTTAGTGCATTATCCACTCAATGATCCTGGTACAGTCACTGCCTTTTGGGAGCGCAAGCATGATTAAACAAACGAATCGACGCGCCTCGCGACGGGGTTTTACCTTAGTGGAGTTGCTGGTGGTGATTGCAATCATTGGCATCCTGGTGGGTTTGCTGCTACCGGCGGTGCAGGCTGCCCGCGAAGCGGCTCGACGGATGCAGTGCTCTAACAATTTATTGCAAATCGGTGTCGCGCTACACAATTACGAGCTGGCGCACCGCAAACTACCACCCGGTACGATCGATGCTAAAGGGCCCATTGTGCATCTTCCTGTTGGCTATCATCACAGTTGGATCGTGCAGATCCTCCCGATGCTGGATGAACGAGTTGCCTACAATTTGATAGATAAACAGCAGTCGATTTATGCCAAAGTGAACGCACCCGTCCGCGGCTACTCGATTTCCGTACTGCAGTGCCCATCCGATGGGAATTTTGGACTGGCCTATTCGCATTATGCGGGCATTCATGACAGTCGCGAGGTTCCCATCGATATCACCAACAACGGAGTGCTCTTTCTTAATACGGCAGTGCGTTTCGATGATGTTGTCGACGGCGTATCGCATACACTGTTTGTTGGGGAAAAATTGATTGATGCAAGTGAACTCGGTTGGGCAAGTGGCACGCGTTCATCCCTGCGCAATCTTGGGAGTCCGATTAACCTCAATAAAGGCGCTGTCGGGTTCGGCAATATTGGCATGCCACCTGGACTGTCGGCCGTTGACCAATTCGGAATGTCTGCTGCAGAGTATGAAGATCTGGACGTAGCGAATCAAAACCAAGAGCCGGGAACTGCCGTTGAGGCTGCAGATAAAGCAGCCTCCCCTGAATCCTCGGATGCCGAAGATGCCTTAGCGGGCACGTCGGGAACTGACGCGGCGGAGCCCGCGACGGAGGTGGAAATGGCCCAGGCAGATATCGGTTATGACACGGTCCTCACCAAACAGTTGCCTTTATACCAAAGCAACGATTTTGATCCGCGACCGGCTAACAGTTGGTTGACAGTTGCCGAGCTGCCAGAAATCTTTCAGGGCAAACCCAACTCAGGTTCCGATGTGGGTGGATTTAGTAGTCATCACACGGGGGGAGCGCAGTTTCTGAATGGAGATGGGGCGGTACGATTCATCTCTGAGAGCATGAACGCCGCTGTTTTACAAGCGATGGGAAATCGTGCCGACCGCAAGTTAACCAACGCCTACGACTGGTAGGCGATAAATTATGGCAAAGCCCCCTAACACAAATTCCCCAAGCGAACTTTCACGAGAGACGCAGCGCAAACCGCTGTCGATTGCGCTGTTGTTTTATTTGGTGACGCTCGCCGCCATCGTGGCGGCCAGCCTGAGGCACTTGCCGAATGATGACGCAATTACCGTAGAAGCATTGATCGCGGCGCTCGTTGCGGGAGGTATAATTGGTCTGGGTTTTGGGCTCGCGGCAGGCATAACCTATTTCAAATCGGGTACAGCCACCACGATCGCCATGGCCAGCGGCATCTTAATTGGTTGCGCTGCAGGGGCCGTAGCGCTCATCCGTGCCGAACATTTCATAGCCAACATGAGCATCGCTTTTGGCGGTTGTTGGATTGTCATACTCATGATGTTGACCACCGCCCGTTTTCAGGCCAGTGTGGATTAATGTTCACGGAAATCAATGTTGATGGTATCGTAGGTCCGACGCATCATTTCGGAGGCTTGGGCGTTGGCAACGTAGCGTCGATCGAACATCAGCATGCAATTTCGCATCCGCGCCAGGCCGCCCTAGAAGGTTTGCGAAAGGCGGAGCTCATTGCGAGCCTGGGGATTCCGCAGTTCATTTTTGTGCCACCGGTTCGCCCTCGTCTATCGCTGCTGAGTGATCTGGGATTTCACGGCACGCTGCAAGAGCAACTGAACGCAGCCCGCGCCGAGTCACCGCGAGCCCTCTCAGCCGCTTTTAGCGGCGCCTTCATGTGGATGGCTAACGCCGCCACAGTGACACCCACCGCTGACTCATGGGATGGTCGCTTGCACTGTACGCCAGCCAATTTGATCAGCAGTTGGCATCGGGGCAGTGAAGCTGCCGAGCGTGCGCCACAATTACATTCGCTACTACATGGCCTAGGAATCGGCGTCGCCTTGCATCCAGCTTTGCCCTACATCACACCGCTCCGCGACGAAGGCGCAGCCAATCACATGCGCCTCTGCGATCGGACCGGCCATGTTGGCTTCAATGTCTTTGTTTATGGAGCGGACGATGCAGCGCCGTCCGGCTCGACTCAAACGTATCAATTTTTTCCACGACAATCGCGCGCGGCATCCATGGCCATCGCGCGACGTCATCATCTTGCCAGCGAGCGTACTTTTTTTCTACACCAGCACCCGCGTGCCATCGACGCGGGGGTCTTCCACAACGATGTCATCGCCACCAGTTGCGATCGTATCCTACTTCATCATGAGTTCGCGTTTCTGGATGCAGCTTCCGAGCTCGATCGGCTGGAAAACCAATTTCACCAATGCACCGGAGAGTCCTTATTGAGAATTGTGGCCAGCGAAGACGAGCTGCCGTTGGTGGATGCGGTTCGCAGCTATTTCTTCAACAGCCAACTTGTTCGTTGCGGTGACTCGAGAGCCCCCTTACATTCCGTTCCGACCCACTACGAGCTAGTTTGCCCGCATCACTGCGCCGAAGTTCCTTCCGCCCAGCGACTGATCGAGCGCCTCATCGCGGACCCTAGTATCCCCATCCAGCGGGCACACTTTCTACCGCTCAACGAAAGCATGTCAGGTGGCGGCGGACCAGCCTGTCTGCGCCTAAGGATGATGATCCATGCGGACCAAGTCGAGCTGCTGAACTCGAAGTGGCGGCTGACACACGCGTTGTCGGAACAGTTGTCTCGCGTGATCGAACAATGGTATCCTGAGCAGTTGTCCATGGTGGAGATGAGTAGCGCCGATTTTGTGGACTATCTCACGCGCGTGGATGAAGCACTTGCTGGTATATTTGAGTAAGGGACCATCCGTAAATAAGTTGCAGTTTTAGCGGAAGGGCGCAAGCCGTCCGGTGCCGAGAAACCGGAGGGCTCGCGCCCTTCCGCTAAGTTTGAATTGCGAAGTTTAATTGCGGACGGTCCCTAAATGCTGGTGTGCGCGAAAACCGCTGGAACGTCACCCATTACAGAGTCACCCTGGCCTGATGAAAATGTGATCTATCCGCAGCGCAGATCACCCAGGAAAGTCACTCCCCTCGCCCACGTACTCGGGGGAGAGGGGTTGGGGGTGAGGGGCAGAATCACCAGCTAATACGGCCCCTCACCCCAGCCCTCTCCCCAGAGTACTAGGGAGAGGGAGCCAGAAAAATCCGTGCAGTCGCTGTTCTCACTCGCCTACGCACATTCGCGAGCTTTCGACATTTTCGTCAGTCTCGCCCTAGGCGGCGGGGCGTTTCTTCTTAGCGGATGCGTTGGGGGAAATCCAGCGACTAATCCGCTCCAACCGCTCGTTCCAGTTCGACGACACACGCAACTGGCAGAACGACTCAAACAACAAATCCACGGTTTCGTTCAGTGTGCGAATGGCATCGATGCGACTCTCAAGGACTTCGCGGCCTTCAGCCTCTTTATCGGTCTGTAGCTTCGCCCCGCTGATCGAAAACGATTCAGCTTGTAAGGTTAGATCGTATTGCTGGCCAAAGCGGACCAGTGTCAAACCCGCTTTACGCGGCAGTTTGCCACTGCGGATCGCCTCCAGGGCTTCGGGAAGTTTAGTTGGGATTTCTGATGAAATGGTTTCTTTGCCCGATTCGCCTAACGGACATTCGAGCACGAGATTCTTGGCGAACATGGCGGTTACTTCCGAATTGTCGGCCAGCGTGAGCGTGTCGGTTTCGGTCTCCAGCGTGTGCCACAGCCACATGAAGAACTCGTTCCCCAAGTAATCGGGCATCATCGAGTCCAGATTGGCCCAGGTTGCCTGATCACCGGAATGGCTGGGGTGGAAAACGGCAGGCGAGATGCTATCGAGGGCGTCAAGTTGTTGATTGCGTTCGGCCCAATTGCGTGCCAGTCGGCCAACACTCATCCGATCGAGTTCGATCTCGAAGACGCGTTCCATCAAATCGGCACAATGCGTGCAGGCCGAGGGGCTGGAACCGCCAAAGTAGAAAATACTCGACTGCGAATCCCACAGAAACGGAAACTGAGCCATGCGCTGATACTTGCCCGAAGCGATTTCTTGTTCACAGCGCGCTTCGACCGCCTCTTTAGCTTCTTGTCGTTGCTTTTTGGTCGGGCGGCGCTCAGGATTTTCCGCCGTGAGAGCATTCAGCTCGATTTGTTGCCAAGCGTTGCGGATGGCGGAGGGTACTTGATTGGTATCGATTCGTACCGCGGCATGTAGCGCTCCGTGGATGACGTTTTTGTCTAAGTCAAATACTTGATCGAATAAATGCTGACCGCCAAGAAAACCAACCAGGGTGGTGTCCGCCGAGGTCGATTTGGGCTTGCCGCTGCTGTGTTTTTCCAGGATCTCCAAGTGTTCAAGTTCAAAGGTATCAGGTTTTTTACCGTTAACTTGAAAGCGTTCAAAGCCAAGGCTGCCGGAGAGAAAAGCCATATGACATTCCGTAGCAAGAGTGCGCGAAGTGGATGCGACGACAGGGATGTCGCGTGAGTTCAATACCAGGCCGAGCGAGGCTCAAGTCACTCAGCTCGCCAGCTATAGAGGTTGTTCATCGACCTTTCCCCAGCACTTCTCGCCCAACTTTTTTTCGCGCGCTAACTCTTGGCTGTCGAGAGCAATCCCTAGCACTGGCACGCTGCGAAATGGAGTTAACATACGCGCCGACTGAGCAGGAATTGGGAAATCGAAAACCGAATTCGCTTGACAACTTCGAGATCGTGTTTGCAGGTGTAGTAGACCCAGGTGTAGCAGAAAACACGTCGGCACTAACGCCCAGTGCCGGTCACTTTGTGAATCGAAAGCGCAAGTGCTTTGTCTAGCTTAGATTTTGGGATTCGCTTGTTTTGTGTGGCACTGGCCTGCCAGTGGTTTTTGGCATTCTTTTGTTTTGTGTGCCACTGGCGTGCCAGTGGTTTTTGATACTTAGCAGCTTGCTCGTCGCCAGCCAGTTGTCTGGTTTAGTAAGGACGATCCCTGCGTTGGTCGACGTTTCAGCCGTTGTGAAAACTCGACAGTGATGAACGTGCAAGCTGAAAACGAACAAACACACGGGCGAGCCCGTGCCACACATACCGGATTAGATTTTGCGACTCGCTTGTTTTGTGTGGCACTGGCGTGCCAGTGGTTTTTGATCCTTAGCAGCTTGCTCGTCACTGAGCCAGTTGTCTGGTTTAGTAAGGAAAATCCCTGCGTCCATTGACGTTCTAGCCGTCGTGAAAACTCGACAGTGCTGAACGTGCAAGCTGACAACGAAGAAACACACGGGCAAGCCCGTGCCACACATACCCCGAAATCTAACCTGTACAAGGCACACTCGCATATCTGCTTCCTATTTGTGATCATCGCGCTCAGCCAGTTCTTGGCGCAGACGGCGAAGTTCCGCTTCGATCACTTGATTGCGTTCTGCCAGCTGTTGTGCATCTCGCCTGGCAGCTAACGCCTCTTGGGCGTTAACCTCTGCTAGGCGCGCATTGGCTTCTGCTTGACGCGCATTGGCTAAAGCCTCTTCCCGCGCGGCCTCCATCTCTCGCGCGTTGACTTCTGCCTGGTGCGCACTGGCTTCTGCTTGACGCGCATTAGCATCCGCTTCGGTCAGCAGCCTGGCGCCGCTGGCGGCGTCGCAGATTACGAGCTCTCCGTCCACCATCTCCAGCGTTAGTCCCAGCTGTTGGCATTCAAGCCG
>JBBQRC010000079.1:0-11224 GCA_038215215.1 Pirellulales bacterium | reverse complement strand
ATGAGTGTCCATTTCCTATTAGCCGCACCGCCCATTACAAATGGCACTCGCTGTGCGTCTAAGTGAACCTCAGGCGCTAGCCGTGGGCCCCATTTTTGGAAGCTTTTTCGGCCCATTCAGCCCGAAGCTAGCGCTTTCGGTTCACCATGTGAGTGCATTGAGCGCTAGCCGTGGGCTCGGGGTCTTTGCGGCGATTTTGTGACTATTCAGCCCGAAGCTACCGCTTTCGGTTCACAAACTGAGCACCGCGGTACGGCTACTTGGTAAGAGCGGCGTTAAACTGCTATCTTGGTGAATCCCGGGTACGTTTGTGTCGCCCCTAAGCCGCTTGTACCTGTGGGCCGCTCGTTCCTCTCGTCCGCGTTGAGTACTACCTGAAGGGTTCAGTATGAAGATTGCCGTCGTTCGTGAATTATTTCCTGGCGAACGCCGCGTGGCACTGGTGCCAATAAACGTGCCGATGCTGGCGAAAGCTGGTGCCGAGGTAATCGTGCAGGCTGGGGCTGGATTAGAAGCGGGTTTCACCGACGCTGCCTACATTGAAAAGGGAGCCACTGTGGTCGCTGGCCGCACGGCCGCATTGTCGGCGGATATCATTCTGCAAGTTCGAGCGGCGGGGATGGACGACCAAGATGGCCAGCAGACGGTCAGCCAATTGAAAGCAGGACAAATTGTCATTGGCTCCTGCGATCCACTTGGTAAGCCGCAAGCGATTGCCAAGTGGGCCAGCAGTGGCGTGACCTTGTTCGCTCTGGAGTTGATTCCCCGCATCACCCGGGCTCAAAGCATGGACATACTGTCATCCCAAGCGACCATTGCGGGCTACCGGGCGGTGCTGATCGCCGCCTCCAGTTGCCCAAGTTATTCCCTATGATGATGACCGCTGCGGGAACTCTGACGGCTGCTAAAGTCTTTGTGATTGGGGTCGGTGTGGCGGGTCTGCAGGCGATTGCGACGGCGCGCAAACTAGGTGCGATCGTGCATGCTTATGACGTCCGACCGGCCTGCCGCGAACAGGTGGAAAGTCTTGGCGGAAAATTTGTCGAGTTGCCTATTGATGCCAGTAGCTCGGAAGATAAAGGTGGCTATGCCAAAGCGATGGACGAGGATTTTTATCGTAAACAACGCGATTTGCTCGCCAGCGTCGTGGCTCAAAGCGATGTGGTCATTACCACCGCGGCCATCCCCGGAAAACCTTCACCGCGGTTGGTAACTGCCGAGGCGGTTCGCGGCATGACCGCCGGAGGTGTGATTGTTGATTTGGCTGCGGAACGCGGTGGCAACTGCGAACTAACGCGGGCGGATCAGCGAATCGTTGAGCACGGTATCACAATTCTTGGCCCCACCAATATCGCCGCCGATATCCCTAACCACGCCAGCTTGATGCTGGGCAATAACGTCGTCAAGTTCCTGCTCAACATGCTCAAAAAGGGAGAATTGAACCTGAACAGGGAAGATGAGATCATCCGTGATACGCTGGTGACTTTTGGGGGTCAAGTCGTTAACGAACGCGTCCAAAGCTTAGTACTCGTCCCCACGTAAGTTACCGTTTTCATCGCTCCCTCTCCGAAGTATTCTAAATAGAGGGCCGGGGTGAAGGGCAACGCCGTTAAGCTTATTTTAGCGGAATTGCGCAAGCAATCCGGTGAATTGATTCGAGACACAAACCGGACGCCTCGCTCCGTTCCGCTACAACGCTCGTATGGCTTCGCAAAAAAGGGTTATCGGCGTTGGGTAAGGGGCCGAATTAGTTGGTGATTCTGCCCCTCACCCCCAACCCCTCTCCCCCGAGTACATGGGCGAGGGGAGTGACTTCCCCGGGTGAGAGGGAACGAGTGCGCTAACTTGTTTGAGACGACGCCTTAGTCGGAGACAGCTAGACTATGTCCTAGTCGCGCTATTGACCCAAGACGTAAGCAAAAATCAGTGGGGCCACGATGGTGGCGTCACTTTGAATCATGAATTTTGGGCAGTCGCGGCTGAGTTTATTCCACGTTATTTTTTCATTTGGTACCGCGCCCGAATAGCCGCCATAACTGGTCACTGCATCGCTGATTTGCGAAAAGTAGGCCCATAAGCGAGTATCTTCTTCGAGATCTTGAATCAGCATGGGGACTGCACAGATTGCAAAGTCACCCGCGATGCCACCACCTATTTGAAAGAATCCGATGGGTGCATGCACACTCTCGCGACGATACCATTCCGTCAGCATCTGCAGTTGCTCGGTGCCACTCTTGAGCGCCGCGTGGGTCTTGACCGTGCCGTCCATGACACGCGCCGTAAACATATTACCCAAGGTGCTATCTTCCGCACCTGGCGAGACGATCGGCAAACCTTTTTGTTTGGCCGCATAGACCCAACTGTGCTCTATGGGTATCTGATAATGTTGTTTCAGTTCTTCCTCTTCGAGCACTTTGTAGAAGTACTCATAAGGAAACAGTCCCTTACCTAATTCCGCTTGTTCTACCCAGTACTTGGTCAAGCGTCCCTGCATGTGCTTCATTACCGTCTCTGGAATGCAGGTATCTGTGACACGGTTGAAGCCAGCCGCCTGCAGATCGACCTCATCCTGGACGCTGAGTGCCCGCCAATCTTCGATCACCTGATATTCGTTGTGCGCGAACAGATTAAAAAGATCCTCCTCTAAGTTCGCGGCCGTGCAACTGATCGCATGCACTTTGTCATGGCGAATCATCTCCGCCAGGGAAATGCCCAATTCCGCTGTGCTCATGGCGCCCGCCAGCGACACGAGCATCTTGCCGCCGTCTTCGATGAAGTGCTTATAAGCCTTGGCTGCCGAAAGCGTTTCGCGGGCGTTGTAGTGGCGAAAATGCTTGTCCATAAACGCTGTAATGCTCATTGATAGCCTCTTGTTCCGTTAGTCTAAGGCCATGGGCATGACGACGTAAGCATAGCCATCGTCGGTGGTCATCAGTGCCGGTTGCGTACCTGAGACCACGTCCAGCTTGAATTTGGATTCCGGCTCAAGCACTTTCAAAAAATCGCTCACGAAGCGATAGTCCAGCTTGAGCCTAATCGCTTCCCCCGTGTAATCGATGGGCAACTCTACGCGACTCTGTCCTAAGTCGGCGGTCTTGGCAGTCAGCAGCAGCGTGCCATCACCAAATTCGAAATCGAGACCACGCGTCTCTTGGTCCGCGACTATCGCCGCTTGACGTATGACGTTGAAAAAGGGTCCTACCGACACGTCGATGGTCACCGACTCCGTGCGCGAAGGGATAACCTGCCGCCAATTCGGATAGCGACCTTCTACCAAGCGGGAATAGATCGTGCAGCGGCTCGTCCTTAGCAGCACATCGTTCTGTCGAGCCGCGATGTGGACCACTTCTTCTTTATCGCTGATCGCCCGTTCCATGAGCCCTAGTGACCGGGTAGGAATGATCGTCGAGTTCCCGGTTGTCTTATGACCACCCATGCTTTTGCCCTTGCCGACCATGCGGGCCAATCGACGTCCATCGGTGCCGACAGCCAAGACCTCGTCATCTGTCAGTTCCAGCAGCACTCCGCCCAGCGCAAACCGTGAGCTGTCGGGATCGGTGGCAAAACTCGTACGCTTGATCATTTCCTTAAACAACCGCGCCGGCAGCTCGTGGTACGCCTCCTCTTCAAAGGCGGTCACGCTGGGATATTCGTCAGGATTGGCGCTGGGCAGTTTGAATTCTGAATGCAACCCTTTGATGATGGTGGCCGATTCATCGCTTTGGAAAAGTAGCTGATCGTCGCTACTTTCCCGTAGAATCATCCCCACGCGGCCGACATGCAACAAGGCCTTGCCTGGCGACTGGACATCGACTCCCTCGACGTCAATGCGGATCCCCGTTTCCATATCGGTGGCCATCAAGGTGACGCGTTCTTCGGTCGCATCGATCTTAATATTTTGAAGAATCTCTTTGGGGCTACGCGACTGCGCTACGCTACCCGCCAATTGAAATGCCACCGCTAGCTTTTCGCGATCACACGAGATTTTCATAATCCAAGACACTCCGTCAGGCACCATCACTTTTCTGGAACTGGTTGTTGTACTGCCTGATCGAGCTTTGCAAAACCCGCCGCACAGTCGAAAAATTGAACTTTGCGGTTCCCTCGACAGGAACTTGCCGAGATGGTTTGTGGCTCGTATGAGACTATCCAGCTTTTACGTAGTGAGGCTTAGCGTTTTTGACTTCTCCTTTTTATATAAATCTATAGTAGTAGTAGGAAGGGCGGCCCCAAAGTAGTTATCCACAGCGCCGTCGGAGGCGGTAATTCGCTTTGGTGCAAGGCTTTAAGCAGATCAACTGACTGGCAACTGACCGTGGGAAAAATGCGACTAGCCGGTCAGTAGACGTTCGCCAATGGTCAGCTCCGCAGCGTTTGCCAACACGAGCGAACGGGATCAGTTGGCAGGACTCTTTTGAGTAACTCGGGCCAACAGTCAGCCAACAAGTTGTTAACGAGGTGATGGCGTTGAAGAGCAGGCGTTAAATAAGCGAGCATTTTTTCGACTGGATATCAATTTCTACATCGAGTTTGGCAGCGGCCAGCTCGGCGTCGGTCGCTAGTAGCTTTTCGGTCTTGCGACAGGAATGCAGCACCGTGGAGTGATCGCGGCCGCCAAAATACTGACCGATGTGATGCAAACTGTGCGTGGTGAACTTGCGCGATAGCAAAATAGCCAAAGCTCGCGCACGGACGATCTTGGCCAAGCGAGTGGAACCGCGGATATCGGTAAGTTTAATACCGAGGCGTTTGGCGACCGCTTTGGCGATCAGGGGGAGAGTTGGAATGCTGCCATCGACGAGTTGATCAGCGATGTTTTTTAACACGTCAGCATCGATAGAACCGGAGATCTTGCGGTGTTGGCTGGCCAACAGCACCAGGGCTTGGATATCGGCGACTTTCAAGTTCGCATTGTGCAGGGGAATCACTTTGGCCAGGCTGGAAAACGGGAGAGAGGCGTCAATGCGTTTGATCAACAAGTGTAAGATTTCGTCGCGAGTCTTGTTGCTGGGCGGACGAACTTCAATGGAGTAACCAGCCACGAGGCGACTGGCCAGCGCAGGTAGGATACCCGCATCGATGGTTGGCAGGTGGCCGAGCGACAGAATAACGGGACGTTGCTCTTCGGCCATAGCGTCTAAGGTGAGCAACAAGGCGAGTTGAGCGGCTGGCTTGGCGAAGATCGGCTCGAGGTCATCAATAACGAGCAACTTGCTGCGACGATGACGGTTGTGGAAGTGCTCGAGGTCGTCGATTTCAACGGCGGCAGCGTAATCCTTGACAAAATTCGCACCGGTCGTGAAGTGCAGCGGCCGGGCGCTCATCAATCGCGACCAGCGGACAGCCAAAGTCACCGCCAGGCAAGTTTTTCCAACCCCTTGGCTGCCATACAGCAAAATCGGCGAAAGTTCCGGCAAACGACCAATCTGCAGATCATCAAAAAGATAATTAAGGCTCTGATTTTCCGGTCCAACGCAATACGCCGGAAGCAACCAACCCTTTTCATCCGTCAGTGTTTGTTGACGGCGAACCGTGGCCGGTTGCTCGAGAGGAACTAAGTTGATTATTACAGAGGAAGTATTAGCCACAAACGGTGGTCTTCGATGTTTAGGTACGGCACATCATGTCGGCCATAGGGGTCAGCGCCGATCGAATGCGAAGCTCTATTCTAACGTACACAGATTCGAAGTGGGTAACTTGTTAGCAATCAACCTCGCAACTTTCGCACAGTTCGAACGAGCAGCTCAGCGCCCGTATCTAACTCCTCGGAAGTGGTAAAGCGTGAAAAGCTAAATCGAAGCGAGCCACGAATGACATCGTCGGGGAGAGCCATGGCTTGCAGCACGTGCGAAGGTCTGCCGCTCCCACTGGCGCACGCCGAACCGGTGCTGCAGGCCAGCCCGGCGAGGTCGAGCGCGATCAGCAGTGCTTGACGATCCACTCCCAGAAACGCCAGTTGGCTGGTGTGGGGTAAACGTGGACCCGCCGCTGAGACGATGAACACATCACCCAATTCGGCCAAGACTTGACTTTCGAAGCGTTGGCGAAGTTCCGCAAGTTGGCTGTACGCGCCGGATTGTTGAGCTTGCACGGTCAGTTGTAACGCCAGCGCGAACGCGTCCGCCAATACGACCGGTTCGGTTCCGGGGCGGATCTCCAACTGCTGACCGCCGCCAAACAGCAGTGGGTCGATCGCCAAGCCAGGTCGCACGACAAGAGCACCTACACCCACCGGACCGTGGATCTTGTGGGCCGTAAGTGTCACCGCGTCAACGCCGCTGGAGAGCATGGAGAAATCGATTTTCCCAGCGGCTTGAACGATATCGCTGTGGACGATCGCTCCGTAGCGATGGCACAACTCGCAAATCAATCTTAAGTCCTGCACGATGCCGGTTTCATTGTTGCCCAACATGACGCTGACCAAGGGCGGCGTGACGGCGGCGCGCAGGGATTGTTCCAACCGGTCCAAGCAAATCACCCCGGCCTGATCGACTGGCAATCTGCCGACCGCAGGCTGACGGCGGGAGGCAGATTCCAACACGCTGGCGTGCTCAATCGCGCAGACCAAGGTGGGCCGCAGCGCGGATAATCCGAGAATGGCCAAGTTGTTGGCCTCCGTTCCTCCGCTGGTTAGCACCAAAACCGCGGTATCCATACCATCTGCCGGAGCGTCGAGTAGTCGCAAGAGGTCCGATTTGGCTTGTTCGAGGAATCGTAGCGCCGCTCGCCCAGATCGATGTTGGCTGGCCGGATTGCCAAGTTTCAAACCGTAGAGTTCCAGCATCCGCGCGTGCACCGCGGGATCGATAAACGTGCTGGCGTTGTTGTCAAAATACAAAGTGTCCACCACAGCGGGGAATGAAATCAACGAAAGCCGTTCACGGGGTATCCCGGTAGGCCTCAGCCAGTTTGTCGGCTAACTCCGATTGCTTGGTTAGACCCGCATTTTTCAGTTTTTGGCAACGCAAGGCGAAGATGGAAGCCATTTTTTCGCGGAGTGTGGATTGAAAATCCAAATCACTGCAATCGACTAGAGCCATCTCAATCACTGCGGGCAAGTCGTTATAGAGTTCTAGGTCGACCAAATCGCGAACGGCGGGCCATAACACGGACGCTTTCTGAGGGTTCTTGGTGCTCCAATCGGGCCAGAAATCACTACCGCGGCTGGTGGCCTGTAAATAAGTGATCAAAATCTTGGCGGGACCTTCGGTGGTGGATCGACCGTTGCGGATTTCAATTAGATCCCAGCGGGACGAGGCGGCCAATTTGCCGTTGAAGTATGAGTTTGGAAAGGTGGCGTTGGACGCAAGAACCGTGGCAAGCTTGTCGCGTACGACCCCTGTCAACTGAGCATGAGAGAACGGTTCACGGCGATACTGGAAGTTCCGAACGGTCCAATTGGCGGTATTGAATTCGGAGCCCACTACTTGGGTGGCGGGGAAATAGCCGAAGATAAACGTCAACAGGATCGCAAAAAGCACTAGCAAAATGGTGAAAAAGAACGACCAAGACGTCGACGAACTCTTCCTTCCGGGTGGGCGTTGGCGGAGTTTGCTAGCAGGCTGGGAAGGTGGCAGGGAGTTGATTATCGTCTGTCCAAGCGGTGTGAGGGGTTGCTATAAAGAGCGTCAGGTCGTAGAGCTTGAGAGAAACCGTGGTCTACAACGACCGGGCTTTGAAACGAACATGGATGTTGGTGGGAAAACGCTCACATGAACAAGCACGCTTCAAAATCGTTAAATTTACGCAGTTCGTGCGGGTCAGGACGCACGAAGTACTGGTTTTTTATACACTGTCTGACGACAGACTGCACGCCATCCGGTGAAACGTTCGCAGAAATCCCGCTGGCGGATCTGAGCCAAAACGAAAAAATGCGGCGGCTGGAAGCCGTCCTATTCTTATCGCGTGAAGCGTTAAGTAGCAGAAAATTGGCTAAGCTGGCTGGGTTGGCGGACGCCACAGAAGCGCGTACACTGATCCGCCGACTGAATCAGCTTTTTGAACAAGATGGTCGAGCGTTTCGGATTGAAGAAGTTGCTGGCGGAATGACGATGCTCACCCGTCCGCAGTTCGCTCCTTGGCTGCGTCGACTTGCCCATATCCCTACGGTTACGAAATTATCCCAATCCGCAATGGAAACATTGGCCGTGGTGGCTTATCGTCAACCGGTCCTGCGAGCAGATATAGAAGCGATCCGAGGTGTGGGCTGCAGTGAGGTACTAAAACAGTTGTTGGATGGCGAAATGGTTCGCATTTGTGGGAGAAGCGAAGAGCTTGGTCGACCCTACCTTTACGGAACGACCAAACGTTTTTTACAAATATTTGGACTCAGAAGCGCCGATCGCTTACCTCGAGTAGATTGGGTAAACGGATCGATCACAGCTTCGCTTCCAACCGAAATTAACCTTAATTCCTCGTATGAACGTGACCCAGGGACAAGCTCAGAAGCAAAGGAGTCCACTGTGAAGATGAGCTTTTCGGCGACAGCTCTAGTTGAAGATCAGCGACCAGGTGACCTGCAAGAAAAACTCTTGCAGACTAGGGTTGTGCGCGCGGTAGATGATGATGAAGACGACTTCGATGACGACGAAGTCGACGAAGTAGAAGACGACGAGTTCGAAGAAGAAGATGACGAATTCGACGACGACGAGGACGAGGATTTAGAAGACGAAGAAGAAACAATAGCAGTAGCCGACGAAGAAGTCGACGACGACGAAGAGGAAGTGGAGACTGAGGAAGAAGAAAGCGAGTGGGAAGAAGTCGACGACGAAGATGATGATGATGAAGACTGGGACGACGATGACGATGACGATGATTGGGACGATGAAGATGAAGACGAAGAGGATTGGGACTAAGCTCTCGTCGCGGGCTTCAAACTTCTAGCCAGTGGAGCTCGGTCGCGGTGTTGATCGTCTCGATTGAATACAAAAGCCAGCCTCGCCCAGAGCGGGAGCTGGCTTGTTGTTTTAACCCGGTGCTTGCACGAGCCAGCTAGAGAGGGCCAGCTTGAGAGGGCCAGCGAACGTTCCTTTCACCCGAGGTTAGCGTATGTTTCCAGCCGTCACCGTCACCTGCTTCTTGCTCAGTTATTCGTTGGCCCTGTTGCTGGAATTGATTCGCTTGGTAGCCCGATTTCCTGGCCGCCATCTGGTATTGCTGGTCATGCTGGGGTTAGGTTGGATCGCCCATTCACTGTTCTTGATGAATCAGTTGTATGCGGACGTGGTCGATTCCACACGGCCCCACCTGCTGGCCAACTGGTTCGAATGGATCATGCTACTTGCGTGGGGGTTGGCCACGGCTTATCTGATTCTACTGATCCGCAATCTACAAACGGCCATCGGCATTTTTCTCGTCCCGCTGGTGCTCGGTTTAATAGTGCTTGGTCTCTCTCAACGAGGTGGCGCGCCTTTCACCCCGGAAACGGCGATCGGCCTATGGCGAATTATTCACGGCGTCAGTTTGTTGGTCGGGACAATGTTCATCTGCTTTGGAGTGGCCTTTGGCACGATGTACCTGCTGCAATCCAAACGCCTCAAGTCGCGGCGTCCGGCCAGCAAATTTCTGCGCCTGCCAACACTCGAATTCCTGCAATCGATGAATCGGCTCAGCCTGTTTGTCAGCGTCGTGAGTCTGGGGCTGGGGATGATTTCTGGTGCGGCCATGAACCTGAATGCGGTCGGTGGTATTAGTTGGTTCAGCGGAGGGATCATCTTTACGCTGGCCCTGTTCGTCTGGTCACTCGTTGCCGCCGTGATGGAGTTGACCGCGCGAAGTTCACTTGGGGGGCGACGCACCGCGTACCTGGCGATCGCCAATTTTGTCTTCCTGATTGTGGTTCTGGCCATCATGCTGTTTTCGTCTCATGGGCAGGCGCCGGCGACCGGTGCCAGCCCGCGGACGGAGGTATCAGCCTGATGTTTTGGAAGATGGTCGGTTGTAGTCATCATCGCACGCCGCTCGAATTGCGAGAGAAACTCGCGTTTTCACCCGAGCAGGTGCGTGAAGCCTTAAAGCAGTTCTCGCAGAAATTTCCCGAGAGCGAATCGGTCTTGCTCAGTACCTGCAATCGCGTCGAATTCTACGCCGCCACACAATCGCTTTCACGTTTGCCCTCGTCGACCGAGCTCGTCGAATTTCTAGCTAATTTTCATCACCTGAAAGTGCAAGAAATCCAGGAGCAACTGGTATCCACTGAAAATGAGCAAACGATTAAACACTTGTTCATGGTCGCCGCCAGTCTGGACAGCATGATTGTTGGTGAGGCTCAGATCTTAGCGCAAGTAAAAGCGGCTTACGAATTGGCCTGCGAAAGTGAGTCGGCGGGCGGCTTGATGCACAGCACGTTCCAGCGAGCTACCGCCGTCGCACGTCGTATCGCCAACGAGACCGAGATCCATCGCCGCCGTATCAGCGTTCCCAGTGTGGCGGTCAGTGAGATCGCGACCGAGTTTTTCGAACGCTTTGATGATAAACGCATCTTGTTGATCGGTGCGGGGGACATGGGTACCGAAACGCTCAAGTATTTGACCGATGCAGGTGCGCAGCAGTTACGCATCGTCAATCGCAACCAAGAGCGGGCCGCCGAATTGGCCAAGCAATTTAGCGCTAGCGTTAGTCCCTGGTCCGACTTGGATGCTTGCGTACGCGATGCAGATTTGGTCGTGTCGACAACCAGCGCCACAGAACCCATTTTCACGCTGGAACGATTTAAGAAATTGCTTCAACAGCGGACGCGGCGGGCAATCCTGATCCTGGATCTGGCGGTACCACGCGACTTCGAAGCCAGCATTACGGAACTGCCCGATGTCTATCTGTTCACGGTGGACGATTTACAACAGGTCTGCGATCGCAATATCGAACTGCGACAACAGGAATGGCCCAAAGCCGAGCGGATCGTACAGGAAGAAACCAAAAAATTTCTGGCGGAAATGATCCACCGTGGCACTGGACCAACCATCAAATTGTTGCGAGAACAAGCGGATAAGATCAAACAGGATGAACTTCAACGCCTGTTTGGACGCCTGCAAGCTCGCGGTATCGATCCCGAATTGGAGCAGGATTTGGCTATTTTTGCGGATCGCTTGGTGAATAAATTATTGCATCCACCATTACAATCACTGCGTGAAAATGCAGATACCAGCCATCACGCTGGTCTACTAGATGCGCTGCGCCGTCTGTTCCAACTGCGCGATTAGGCCAGCCATTGGTCGATGACCTTACC
>JBBQRC010000078.1:0-11368 GCA_038215215.1 Pirellulales bacterium | reverse complement strand
CTCAAGCCTCGCAATGTGACCTGGAGATCGCGCTCAGCAAAGAAAAGCCAACCGGCAATTAGTCACTAGCGACGGTTTACCGCAGCGGAGCCAAGCCTAGTATTTGTTCAGCAGCCTGGCGACCGCTGATAATAGCCCCTTCCATGGTGGCAGGCCAACCGGTTTGAACCCAATCTCCTGCTAGCCAAATGCGGGTGCTGCCAACTCGAGGAAGCGGACGCAGTTGGACCGCTTCGGGGGTTAACGAAAAAACCGAATGTGGATCGGTTACCGTTTGCAGGCGAAGCAGCTTCGCTCGTCTAGCGGCTGGAAAAACTGCCGCTAAGTCAGCTTCAATCTGCTCGGCCACCAGGGCGGAATCGCCGCGTGGTAGTTGTCGCGAAGCACTAATGACGATTTGATAATAATGCTCCGCGAGGTCTGCAGACCGGTTTAGCACTGCGTCTGTTTTGGGGAAAACCCACTGGCTGAGCCGGCCGACGATGGCCGCATGGGGAGTCTCAAGCCACGGTCTGTCCCACCACGTATGTACACCCGAGATGGGTGAAGATGCCAATTGCCGAGCCTGTTGTTGTACGCGTTGCAGTTCGGGAACTTCGGAATTTGCTAACAGATCACCAATCCGGAACCAGGGTACAGCAATGATGACAGCATCCGCATCGGTTTGTCCGAGTTGGTCCACTGCCACCGTTACACCTCCGGCAGCCGATGGAACAATGGACTGCACGCGCGTTCCTAGTCGCAAGTCGACGCCGCTTTCAACGAGTACTCTCTCAGTCATGGATCCGAACAGGTCACCCAGCGGCTTGTTGGGAACCAGCAAGTGAAAAGCGTCGCGGTGATTGAGAAATCCATCTTGGATAACCTTGGCGACCGCTGAGAGACTCACGCGCTGTAGTTCCTCTCCTAAGGCACTCACGACAATCGTTCGCCAAAAGCGATCTATAGCTTGGGGAGTTTGCCCGCGTTGGCACAGCCAGGCTTCGGCTTCGACTGCGTCGGTAGCGGTAGAAATCTTCAATCGCTGGATGGCGATAATACCGCGGACCAACGAGATGCGATCTCGCAGGGTCAGACCAGGCCAACGCCACAGCCAACCGCTGATATGGAGTGGGGCTGGCACAAACGGCCAGGCCGCCAAACGCTGGTAGCGTCCATCCGGACCGTAAAAGTGCAATTGCCGATGCACGTCCCAATATTCTCGATGACCTAACCAATCGATCAACTGCTTCAAGTTTGAGCAGCAGCCCATTCCCACATGCTGGCAATAATCCACCGTTTCTCCGGAATGAGCATCGGCGAACGAACCAACTCGACCACCCAAGCGTCGACGACTCTCCAGCAATTGAACTCGGATACCGTGTTTAGCCAGTACTAACGAAGCGGTGATGCCGGCCAGTCCACCACCCACCACGATGACTGATTGAGGACTTCCTAATCGCGATTCGGTCAAAGTTTAAGCTCGTTTCTGGCCACACTCCAAAGGCCAACGTCAACGTTGGAAAATACCAAGAGGGGGTGTGTTAAACCTTCGCCAACTCGACTTCGGCTCAATTTTTTGCAAGCCGATCGATAAAACAGAAAAGGCTACGTTGGTTGCATGCCGAGACCTTTGCCGGTGTTGCTGAGTCTCGGTTATTGCTGTAAATATACGACCGGAAATTTTTTAAGGAAGTCTTCGTTTCCCCAATGGGCCATAACCAGTCCCCAATGGGCCGTAACCAATTAGACAAATGCCAATGAACAAACGCGGAGTTGTACTCGACGGGACCAGACTGGTGCGGCTCTATCACCGGAAAGGTTGGAGCCAGCAGGATTTGGCGAGAAAGACTGGACTGGATGCCAGAACGATTGCCAAAGTGAAACGCGGGGGGACCTGCGATGCCAGTACGCTCCAACTATTGTGCCAAGCTCTGGGCGTTGAGCCCGAGGACTTATTGGCCGCCGAGCCAGGACTGTCCCCCAACGGCTTCGTGGCGACACCTCCACCAGCAGCCCCCACCTTCAGACAGCACAACCGTTTGAGTCAATCGCTGCGGTTTATTCAGGTGTGGAAGATTGTCGATCTAAGAAATCCTTACCTGCACGGTGACATTCCGAGCGGCGTGGTCGTTGAGCAATATCGACTTTGTAAACACACCGAAGAGCAACCCCAAGTGACCTTCCCCTATTTAACCTGGGGGGACGGCATCGAATGCCTTGCGAAACCAGACGGTGCCGCGTGGACAAAAGTGCCGGTGGAACGGGGCGACGTAGTGCACTGCGATAATCAATGGGAATTGACCTTCGAAACACCCATTGGACCGGCAGGGACGCAGTTTGACTGCGGTCCCATTGCGCTCAAGTTTGTCAATGCGTTCCATGGTGAGGGGCAACAATGGTGGCAAACGCGAGCAGGGCACGAAATCGAATCCCTCGTCATCCAAATTCTTTTCGCGCCAGATCAGCCATGCTTCAGGCTTGAGGGAACGTGTGCCATGCCCGGTCAACGCAAGTTTACGCGTCTGGAGGACAATGAGCCGTTCCTCTTGCCCGACGGGAGCGTGGCGAACTGGCATATTCAAAAACCGCCTGTTGGGACCTTTTACAAACTCGCTTGGGCTTGGTAGCCAGTTACGAAGGCGTCGTCTCGAAACAAGTTACCGTTTTGATTTCCCCTCACCCCCGACCCCACTCCCCCGAGTACGTGGGCGAGGGGAGTGACTTTCCCGGGTAATCTGCTCTGCTCTGCTCTGCGAATCAATCACCGATTCGTCAGTCCAGGGCGGGGGCGAGGGTACGAGTGCGGCAACTTGTTTTGAGAAGACACCTAAGCATCGGACTCCGCCTCCGCTTCTTTTTCAGAGACCTTCTGCCGTTCCATGCGGTTCAATTCTAGCATCCAAAAGACCCCCTCAAAGAATACAGGGATGAACGCGAGCACCGTGCCGTTCTTGAGAAACGATTTAAGATAAGCCGGATTTTGCCAGACTTGCAGCAGAAAGAACTTCTGGTCATCCGATTCAAAGATGGTGCCCAAGGAAGCGACCACCAGCAACACAAATACAGCCCCCGGCATAAAGTCTGCATAGTCCTGCGCGTAGGGATAGCGCAGGTAAGCCATCACTCGAGCTGAGAAGGGGATGGCCAACGCCAAGGTGGGTAAGAAGAGCATTTTCTCTGGGTCATCGAGTGGCAAATCAACCCCCGCACTCCAAGAAACGAAAAATAATGCTTCACTAAACAAGATCAGATAAACCCAGCTCATCACATTCAGGAAAGTGAAAGAAATCAACAACGAAGCGGCTCGTTCGGGACAGCATTGTGTCGGGAGCGGCTGATCTTGGAAGCGCAAGATCTTTGTCGCAAACTCCCGAAATCGGCCGTTGGCGAGATCCTCTACCACCAATTGCTCGATGATCCGAAATGAGTAGATGTTCGAAATAATTTGCGTATAGAGTTTCGTGATGGAAAATAAGGCGACAATCCCGACACCCACGGCAATAGTGACCATTGTGCCGACAATGAAGTCATCGCTAATCGTGTCCAGAATTTCAAAAAAAGCAGTGACGATCCCCTGTTGCTTTATCAACAAGTTATAGAGATATGTCCAGCCGATCACGAGCGCCACAAGCGTCAGCCGAAGTCGCCGAATACGGGCCTTGTTGGGATCTGGCTGAGCCTTCATGATCACCCGTCCTAGCGGATTAAAGTAACGCCGCAAGCGACTGCGGGAAAATGAATAAAAACGCGGCTAAGACTGGCAAAAACAGGATTAACCATAGCAACTTACTGTGGTTCCAAATGCAATAGCCAAGCAGCGGCTTCACCGGAAACGAATAGACAAACACATAAGCCAGAAACATGGCGCTGAGGAAGACCAACGCCGAGTCATGCCTCTGCGCACCCAAGATTCCAAACGCCGCAAATGCGATCATCATCAACGATAACGTGAAAATCGAGGAGTAGCTGCAGGCGCGGGTTGAGCCGCGGAATTCGAAATCCGAGGTCATTGGTAAGAAGGAGCCGGAAAAGGTGAAGTAGCCCTGAATCAACAGCCCATCCAGGCCTGTGCTAATTAAATACTGGGTACCAAAAAGTCGGGCAGAAAGCAGGCAGCAGAGCCCCAGTACAACCAGCGGGACTGCGGCCGCCACCAACATGAAGGCGAGTGACAGGCCCAGGCTTTCGCCGAGCGGTGTGTTGCCAGTGTTGGACTTGATCATCAGCACACCCCAGAATGAAAATGAAGTGGCGACGATTCCCAACAGGATCGCGCGACCGGAGGCTACCGCGCTGGGGCCCACGGTGGCTCCCTCGTTTCCCGCCAACTCCTTGGCCAAACTGCCAGCAGAAGAACGCACAAAGACTCGTATTGTGCGATTTACTGCGGTTCTGGCCATTGTTCGGGTCATCGTGCCAAACGTGAGGCGAACCGCGTTGCTCGCCCCAGCCCGAAATAACCTTTGCGTGATCGCCCGCAAAATCACCCCTACGCCTACAGTTGCTTCGGTCACGCCCGATGACGTAGCTATGCGTGGTTCGCTGATGTAGATCGAAATTACCAGCAGTGGCAAGAACATGAACAACGCGAGATTAAGAAAGGCGAATATTCCCAACGCGCGATCGACGGACCAAGATTTCATACGCTCAGCTCGCAAAAACAACTAACTTCTCACGGCGCTTTTCGACGCTTCAATCGTAGTTGAAACGCAGGTCAAGTTTAAGTGGTCGGGGAAGAATTTGAAGCGTCAGGTCGCACCGACGAGGCGGTATTTACGATCCGGAGAGCGAGGGGCGGGCGACCGCGCACCCCATTGTTGCTGAGTAGCTCAAGCTGGCCGCGGCTGGCACGGCCAAATCAACTTTGTGACTCTCGGCGAGGTTTTATCGAGCCTTCACATCGCGAGGGCTTTGAATCGGTTTGATCGAGATCGCAGCGCTGGTGGCATTCCCTGCGGCGTCGACTAATTCGAACGTGACCCATTTCGGTGAAACTTCTTTAAGGCGATCATCCGTGGCGGCTTCGTAGGTGATGTGCCGCACCACCGCGCGTACCTGTGCATGCACCACCTCGTCAGAGAAGGCGATTTGTAAGGCGTCTGGCTCGAGTACCCGAATCACTCCCACTCGTGAGGCCGTCTGTGAATTCGCGTGGTAAATGAGGGTCTCGCCCTCGATGGAAAGTTCTCCCTCCCCTTGATCGATTGCCAATTTTTCCTGCACGCCAACCGAGGTTTCCAGTTTCACTTTTAAATAACCGCCACGCAAGTCGTGAGCACCAGGCAAGCTCAAGCTCGCCATGACGTCGAGCCGAGTGGGACCACTCTCAAGCAGGTAATTGATACCGGGACTCGACAAGCGTAAGGCCGCCGTGACACGCTCAGCCGGCCAGACTACGGCGAAGCCGTCCTGGCCAGCGGTAAGCACGGAGCGACCATCTGGCGAGAACTCTGCCACCGTGGCTTCGCTCATGTGATAATCGAGCGACAGAATTTCGGAAAAATCGCTTTCATTGACGGCGCTGCTCGCTTCAGCGCTGTTATCGACGAGTTGATCCAAGCGATCGACATCCCAGAGCTTTACTTTAGTGTCTTGGCTGGCCGTGAGCACTCGCAGCCCATCGCTGGAAAAGGCCACTGACTCAACTGCCGCCGAATGACCAACCAGTGTGGTAATCAACGCGCCCGTCCTAGCGGACCAGAGCTTCACCGTTTTGTCCTCACTCCCCGATGCGATCCAGCGGCCATCGGCGGAAACGGTTGCACAAGTGACTGCACCTTCATGTCCCTCCAAACGACGGACAAGTTCCAAAGCATCTGCATCCACCACGCGCAGCGATCTATCCTCACATGACAACAAAATCGACTTTCCATCCGGGAAAAAACAGACAGCATTTCCGCTCACTGTTTTGTCCGTGACCCGTAGGCGCATGGCCAGCGCACCGGTCGCGACATCCCACACAGC
This sequence comes from Pirellulales bacterium, assembly GCA_038215215.1. GTDB lineage: Bacteria > Planctomycetota > Planctomycetia > Pirellulales > Pirellulaceae > Aureliella. The sequence goes on along the minus strand of JBBQRC010000078.1, from coordinate 5,422 downwards.
TAACCGCCCATCGGCACCGGTTGAAACCAGCTTTTCGCCGTCTGGGGAAAAGGCGACTGCCAAGACGGATCCCGAGTGACCACCGAAGAGCTTACGCTGCGATTTATGGTCTGTGCGATTCCAGAGCACGATGGAGCCATCTTGGCTGCCTGCCGCCAAGAGGTCCGCGGTTGCAGAAAAGGCGATCGAGCGTATGGCTGAAGAGGGGCGAAAGGCCATAATCTCCGATTTATCTTGCAGACGCCACAGCCGTGCTCCGCGACCTCCGAAGGTGAGCAAATTCTTGCCGTCGGGGGTCGAGATCGCACCCCAAAGTGAACTCGAATGCATCGCGGGTGTGCCCACTAGGCTGCTCCGATCTTCTTCGGCCGACCAGTTCCAAATCTCTTTGCGGGAGTCTTGAACTCGCACCGCAGTGAACCAAAGTGAATTTTCCGGTAGGGAGTCTGCCTGTCCGGAAGCAAAGGCAATCTCTTGAATCAGCTCTCCCTCACGATCATGGGTTCCTATCCGTTCGCCAGACGCGAGCTGCCACATCCACATTCTTGAATTCCCTTGGCTCGTCAAGCCGCTGCAAGCCAATCGCCGACCGTCAGGTGATAACACGGCAGCCTGAATTGGGGCATACATCTTGAGGCGGTCTCGAGGTAACGACGACCCCGTATCTGCATCCCAGAAGGCGACCGTACCGTCCGCGCTGGCGGTGATTGCTTCAGTTACGCTGGCAGATTCCGTGGCGGATTTGGGTAAAAAATAGCAAGCCACCACGCTTTCAGAATGTTCAAAAACGCGATGTCGCAAGGCACCCGTGCGAACATCCCAGAACTCGCAACCGCCGTCCTTGGTGCCAATGATCGCCTGACTACCATCGGCAGAAACGGCCACGCTGGTCGGTTCGCTGAAAGCCGTGGTAGTTGGATCAGTAGGGTCTTTCCAAGGTCGAAAGCGATGCGGTGTCGCCTCCAGATCGACTAAATCCCAGACGCTAACTCCAGCTTCATCGCCACCGACAATCAACCAACGCGAATCGTGGGAGAGGGAAAAAATGGCACTTCGTCCAGCCCGATCGAAGATCACCAACTGAGTTCCTTTGGCGACATCCCAAAGCCGCAGCGTGTTGTCACCGGCTGCGGTGAATAACTGCTTCCCATCGGCCGAAAAACGTGCCCGGTTCGTCAGGTAATCGTGTCCCTCTTGAAGGATTGCCAAAGATTGCCGCGATCGTGTATCCCAGAGCTCAACCGTTCCATCGGCCCCCGCGGTCGCAATGGTATTGCCATCGGGTGAGAAGCCAGCGTCGTGGATAGCCACTTTGCGGTTCTGAAAAAGATTTTGCTCCCGATACTGGTCCAAACGCCAACGTTTCCAGGATGCATCGTCGGCTCCGGAAAGGACCGCGTTTCCATCCACATCAAAACAACACACGCCGACCCAGCCGCCGTGCCCGCGCAAGCGCATCAATGGGCAAGTCGTTTTAGCGCCGGCCGGAATGTTTGATTTGATCTGAGCCACGATCGGTGAGCTCGAATTATCCGTGACGGTTTCCCAGATGCAAACCTCATTGTCGTTGGCTGACGAGACCAGCAGCTGGCCATCGTCCGAAAAGCTGACATCGCGAACCGCAGCGTTGTGCCCTAGAAATTCCCGGGCTGCGGGGGGCGCAACGGCTTCTCCATTAACCAGTCTCAAAGTTTCCTGAAACTCAACCAGATCGTTCTCAGCGGGGGCTACGTCCCACAGCAAAATTTTGCGATCGGAGCCCGCTGAGGCGATTTGTTTTCCATCAGGCGAAAACTGAGCCTTGGAGACAGCTGACTGGTGTTCAGTGAATCGCTGCACTTGCACCCCTGATAGCGCGTTCCAAACGCGGACAGAACCATCCAAACTTGACGTAACAACCCAACGGCTATCGGGAGAAAAGTTGGCCGAAGTGATGGCCTCGACGTGGCCGAGCAAGGAACATTGCTCAACCCCTGTACGCCATTGCCAGACTCGGCCAATCCGTTGGCGGTCGTCTGCAACGACAAATTTTGAGTCCGCGTCATTGGAGAAGGCCACTGTCGCAGTGCGACCGCCTTGATGTTGAATAGTCGTCACAAGTTGAGCAGTTTCATCTGCTAATAAATGCCAGATCTTAATGCAGTTGACGCCGTCCTCAGCGATACCGCAGGTCGCCAGGAACTGGCCGGATACGTCAAAATCCAAATCGCCCAGCGACGTGCCGTGAGAAAGCGTGAAACTTGGCTCCGCAGCACCAAGCCGCCAAAAAGAACAATTGCCTGAGGCGGTACCAATTGCAATCCATCCGTTGGCTAGCGAACGATCAATGGCCACAATCGCGGAGTCTCGCGTGAACGTGGTGACTGCCGGAAGGTCATCGTCTTGCGTATGTCCCTGAATCAAATACCAATTGCGGCCCCATTCCCAATGGCGTAACTTTGATTTGGAGGAAGATTCAAGTTGACTGGCCAATACGCCGGCCGCAATGGCAAATCCGTTTTGCTCGATGCTGGCACTAACCAGTCCCAATTCGGCAGCGTAAGAACTTTCCTCGGCTTTCATCCGCTGCACAACCGACTCAAGCTGAGCGGCTTCCGCCTCGCGCCGCCGCACTTCGGCCAGCGATTGTTGGGCGATAGCTCGTTCCGTCTGCTGCTCGGCGCGCTGTTTCTCCTTTTCGATCGAAATCACCTTCAACTCCAAATCCTGCTGCGCCAGTCCTAACTGGGCATTGGATTTCGAGACGCTACTGAAGAGCTGAAGTATGACCAGCAACGCGACGGTACCGGCCACCAGAATGAAACCCACCAAGGACACCGCCAACTTGCGAATGGCACCCAACCTCGATTGTCGAGCAGCTCTCTCCTTTTGAGCGGCTTGGAGTTTTTTGATCAGCGGAAGATGCTCCTGCGTTTGCTGGGTGAGCAGGGAAAGTCCAAGATCAATGTCCCCTTTTTCAAGCGCGGCCGAAGCGTATGCCAGTTGCGCGCGCAACAGCCCCTCTGCGGCCGGTTGATTATCTTTCCAAAGCGCTAGAGCTTCGCGAAAAGCAAAGATAATCCGGGACAACTCCTGATAATCCTTGGATGATTCAGCCGCAAGCAGATCGTGTTCCGCGTTGTCAGAGAGTGTAATGCTCTCAATGTGCGATTGGTACAAGCGAATCGCGGCTTGGAAGAGTTGAACACTGCGGTAGCGTCGCCTAGGCACTGTCGCCATCGCTTTAGTGGCGATATCCATCAATTCGCCGGTGACTTCGGTAGGCCTAATCAAATTCTTAGCGGCATTCAGGACACACTCCATAACGGTATTTCCGTAGTGGGGTGGCATCCCGGTAATAATTTCAAACAACACCGCTCCGAGTAGATAGACGTCCGCCGTCGCGCTGATGCGACCGATGGGACCCGCAGCCATTTCCGGTGCCATGTACGCGGGTGTGCCTCCCATCGCTTGGGACCGCAAGATACTCGAAGATTTCCGAAATTCGGCAGTTGGTAAGGCGATCCCCCAATCCATTACCAAAACCTCGCCAAAGCTGCCGAGCATGATATTTTCAGGCTTGAGGTCGCGGTGAACGACGCCGCGCGAATGTGCGAAGGCGACCGCATCTGCCACCTTCATAAGGATCTCGATATTCTCTCGCTGCGTTTTCTCGGCAATGATTCGGTCCCAAGGTGTGCCGACCACATTTTTCATGGAATAAAACAGTTCGCCGTCTGTACTTCTTCCCAAATCATAGATCGGAACAATATTTGGGTGATCAAGCTCACCGGTGACCACGGCTTCCGCCAAGAATTTATCGCGATGATCCGGCTGACCTCGATACTCCGCGCGCAACATCTTAATGGCAACGGGGCGATCGATCGAAGACTGCCGAGCTGCATAAACGACACCAACCCCCCCTTGACCAATAACTTCCAGGAGTTGGTAGTCTACCGGTGCTCCTAGTTCCACATTCCCAGAACGAATTTCCCGCTGTTGAATCGAAAAAACCGAATCCGATATGCTGCCACCACTCTCAGCGACCTTGAGAGTCGCCAATGGACTGACACCGTCCGAAATCGAATCCCGCCAGAGCTTTTCAACGGCAACTCCAGTCGCATCGTCTGCACCATTCGACTCAGACGATGTCGAATCAGGCGATGTCGAATGCGATGCGGCTGCCAATGCTCCGGACGACACCGCGTATTGCGGAGCGTCGGCATCGTTTTCGGTGTGATCTTCTGGCCCCTGTTCGTCGCGTAGGTCAAAAACAGCAGGCAAACCCGGATTCGGCCCGGTTGGATTGGTCGGCAGTAACACCGTTGCGGTTACAGACGCGTTGGATGCACCATCGTTAGATGCACCTTCGTTAGATGCACCTTCGTTAGACGCATCTTCGTTGGAAGCATCTTCGTTGGAAGCATCTTCGTTGGATGTACCTTCGTTAGACGCACTTTCGTTGGAAGCATCTTCGTTGGAAGCATCTTGCTCTACTGTCTGCCAATCCAGCACATTAGCACACCTAGGACATCTTCCCTCCTGCAACGGCAATTCACCGCGATCAAACTCACAGAATGGACAAATCTGCATCTACCCTACTCCAATCCGTCGCGAGCACTAATTCGACTCTTGCTGCTGTAGTTCGCCTTGCGTATCCAAGACTCGCTCTCCAGTTGACTCGGGGACCTCGGCCAGCTCCAAATCATTGAGTTCCACCGGGATATGATTGCGTAAGTAAAAATCTCGCAACAATATTTCGGTTCCATCCTCCATCACAACGTAGGCGCGATAGCGATTGTCCCGCAGTCGGTCAAACAATTGTGATAAATCGGCGATATCCGATTCTTTCAAAGGAATAGCCTCGCTTAACTTGACGCTTCCGTCCTCTTTGTCAGGCTTCGCGATCCGCAACACATACCTGCGTCCTTGCTCTACGGTCGAGTTGCTGAAGGAGCTGGGGGTTTCCACCGGCTTAAACGTTTGAACAGTGTTCACCACGGTTACAGTCGCTTCACTGCGAGCAAAAATGAACGACGGTGCGACACTTGCGGTTTCCGGCAATTGAATTTTGACGTAGACCAAACCAGTGGGTGGCACTTGGAGCGATACGATGATCGACTGCGACAAGCTGTTAGCGGCACCACGGGCATCCACAATGCTAATGCGATTGAGCGCATCCACGTCGACCCTCAAGGTCACCGGAATAGCAGAGGTGGGATCGGCCGGATTCGGGTGCCCATCGTACTGATGTCCAAATTGAATGAAATTCGGAGCGGCATCGATCGTCGTCACATTGGGAATCGTCGTTCTGGGCGAGACGGCTCCGGAGGGAAAGCGATCGACGGAACCGTCCGACCAATCGATCGTCAATCCAAAGTTTTTGTCGAGCACCGCAGGTGTCACGCTGTCAATTCGCAGGGCAATGGCTGCAAACCCTACA